>JANYDZ010000633.1 GCA_025363375.1 Hyphomicrobiales bacterium | reverse complement strand
CATGGCCACTTATCTGCGCAAGCTCGCGGCGCGGCTCGGCGAGCTTGGCGCGACGGCGCCGCTGTTGATGATCATGTCGGCGGGATCGCTGACGAGCGTCGAGACCGCTATGCGGTTTCCCATTCGCCTCGTGGAATCAGGCCCCGCCGGCGGCGCGATTCTGGGGCAGGCGGTCGCGCGGCAGCTCGGCGCGGCGCAATCGATCGCGCTCGACATGGGCGGCACGACGGCGAAGATCATTCTGCTCAACGACTACGAGCCGCGCCACAGCCGCGCGATGGAGGTGGCGCGCACGGCGCGGTTCCTGCCAGGCAGCGGGCTGCCCCTGCGCATTCCCGTGATCGACATGATCGAGATCGGCGCCGGCGGCGGCTCGATCGCGCGCGTGGATTCGCTCGGCCGCATTCACGCGGGACCGGAAAGCGCGGGCTCGGCGCCGGGGCCGGCCTGCTATGGGCGCGGCGGCGAAAAGCCGACGATCACCGACGCCGATCTCGCGCTGGGCAAACTCGACGCCAAAGGCTTTGCCGGGGGAACGATGACGCTCAACGAGAGCTTTGCGCGCGCGGCGATCGCGCGCGACGTGGCGGCGCCGCTTTCGATCGACGAGGCGACGGCGGCGGCGGGCATCATCGAGATCGTCGACGAGAACATGGCCAACGCGACGCGCGCGCACGCCGCCGACAACGGCGACGAAATCGAATCGCGCGTGCTGATCGCCACCGGCGGCGCGGCGCCGTTGCACGCCGGGCGCATCGCGCAGAAGCTGGGCGTCTCGACCTTTGTCGTGCCGCGCGGCGCGGGCGTGGGCTCGGCGCACGGCTTTCTCGCGGCTCCCGTCGCCTATGAAGCCGTGCATTCGCATTATATGCCGCTCGATTGCTTCGACCCCGCGTTGGTCAACGGCATCTTCGCGGGGCTGCGGCGGGAGGCCGAAGCGATTGTCGCTCTCGCGCCAGCCTACGGCGCCATGGTCGAAAAGCGCTTTGCGGACATGCGCTACCGCGGGCAGGGTCACGACCTCGCCGTTGAATTGCCGGCGCGCGAATACGGCGCGCAGGACGGAAAGCATTTCGGCGAATTGTTCGGCCGGCAATACCGCAAAAATTTCAGCCGCGTGATTCCCGGGCTTGAGGCGGAAGCGCTGACATTTACGCTGGCGCTGTCGCGGGCTTCGCCGCGGCGCGCGGAAGAAGAAGCGCGCGAGCCCGCGCCAAGCGCGGCTCCTGTTTCCGGCACGCGCCGCGTGTTCGACGCGGGGCTTGGCAAGTTTGTCGAAGCCGTCGTGATCGAGCGCGGGCAAGCGCCGCCCGGCGCGGTCTTCTCCGGTCCCGCCTTGATCGTCGAGGCGCAGACGACGACCTTTGCGCCGTCGGGTTTCGACGGCGCCGTGAGCCGTCACGGCCATCTCGTTTTTACGCGGCGGGCTTGAGACATGAGCGATTATTTTCAAAAAATCCGCAATCAGGTCATGTGGGACAGGCTGATCGCGCTGGTGGAGGAGCAGGCGCGAACGATGATGCGCGTGGCCTTCTCGACCGTCGTGCGCGAAGCCGGCGATCTCTCGGCCGGCGTCTTCAACGCCAAAGGCGAAATGCTGGCGCAGGCGGTGACGGGCACGCCCGGCCATGTGAACTCCATGGCGCGGTCGGTCGTGCATTTTCTCGATGAAATTCCGGTCGAAACCATGCGTCCCGGCGATTCCTTCATCACCAATGATCCCTGGAAAGGCACCGGCCATCTGTTCGATCTCACCGTGCTGACGCCGGCGTTTCACCGCGGCAAAATCGCGGCCTTCTTCGCTTCCACCGCGCATGTCGCCGACATCGGCGGCAATGGACCGGCGCCGGATTCGCGCGATGTGTTCTCCGAAGGATTGTTCATTCCGATTTCGCCGCTTTGCGTCGCGGGCGAGATGAACCAATTGCTGCTGAAAATCATGCGCGCCAACAGTCGCGAGCCCGACAAGCTCGAAGGCGACGTTTACGCGCTTGTCGCCTGCAACGAGGCGGGCGGCGCGCGGCTGACAAAGATGATGGATGAATACGCGCTCGCCGATCTCGCGGCGTTGAGCGATCACATTCTGACGTCAACCGACAAGTCGATGCTGGAGGCCATCGCCAGACTGCCCAAGGGCTCGTGGACAAACGCGATGCGCATCGACGGCTTCGACGCGCCCGTCGACTTCGCGGCGAAGCTGACCATCGACGATGAAAATATTTACGTCGATTTCACGGGCACGTCGCCGATGTCGAAATTCGGGATCAACTGCCCCATTTGTTACGCCGACGCCTACACGACCTTCGGCGTCAAATGCATCGTCGCGCCGCGCCTCGCGCACAATCACGCGGTGCGTTCGCGCATTCACGTCACGGCGCCGGAAGGCTGCATCGTCAACGCGCCGTTTCCCGCGCCGGTGACCGCGCGCGCCGTCATCGGGCAAATGCTCCCGGATGTCGTCTTCGGCTGTTTCGACAAGGCGCAGCCGGGACTTGCGCCGGCGGAAGGCACCGACGCGAGCTGGAGCCTGCGGCTGAACGCGAGCCCGGGCATCACCGGCCACCGCGGCGGCTCCGTCTTTGCCTCGCAATCGTTTCAGAGCGGCGGCATGGGCGCGCATCCCAATCAGGACGGGCTCGCGGCGACGCCGTTTCCCTCGGGCGTGCGCGCCATCGCGATCGAAATCACCGAAGCGATGACGCCGCTTGTGGTGTGGAAAAAGGAGTTGCGCCGCGATTCCGGCGGCGCGGGAAAGCGTCGCGGCGGGCTCGGGCAATCGATGGAAGTGTCGAGCCGCGAGGACGCGCCTTTCGCCATATTCGCGCGGTTTGAACGCGTCGAGCATCCCGCGCGCGGGCGCCATGGCGGCGGCGACGGCGCGGCGGGAATTCTCGCTTTGAAGTCCGGCAAGGTTCTTAAGGCGAAGGGCACGCACATCATTCCCGCCGGCGACAGGCTGATGGTTGAAATGCCCGGCGGCGGCGGCTTTGGCGACGTGCTGGCGCGCGATCCACAAGCGGTGCTGGCGGATGTGCGCGACGGATTTGTCAGCGTCGCGGCGGCGCGCGATACTTACAAGGTGGCCGTCGACGACGCGCTGGAGATCGACGCCGCGGCGACGTCGCTTTTGAGGTTTGGCGGCTGAGGAGCTGAAATGAAAATCGTCGGGCTCGAGGACTTTCACGCCGACGGCGGCTGGCGCACATGGTCCTATCTCAAGATCACGACCGACGAAGACCTTGTCGGCTGGGCGGAATACGCCGAAGGCTTTGGCGCCGGCGGCGTCAGCGATCTGCTTCGCCGCTTCGCGCCCATCGTCGCGGGCATGGATCCGCGCGCGGTCGGGCGCATTACGTCGTCCCTGCACGCGATCACGCGGCTCGCCGCGGGCGGGCTCAACAATCAGGCGATTGCGGCGATCGAGAACGCCTGTCTCGACATCAAGGCGAAGGCTCTGGGCGTGCCGGTTTACGCGCTGTTTGGCGGGCCGTTTCGCGAACGGCTGCCGCTCTACTGGTCGCATTGTGGATCGTTCCGCGCGCGCATGCCGGACCTGTTCGAGAAATGGGGCAAGCCGCGCGTCGAGACGCTCGCCGATCTCACGGCTTTGGCGAAAGAGGCCGTCGCGCGCGGCTTCAAGGCGGTGAAGACCAATCCGCTCTCGGTCGTCGACGGCAAGCTGAAAATGTTCGAGGGCGGGTTTCGCGTGCATCCGGGCCTGCTGGAGCGCAACATCGACAACCGCTTCATTCACGACATCGAAGCCATGCTCGGCGCCTTCCGCGACGGGCTCGGGCCGGACGCGGGGCTGATGCTGGACATCAATTTCAACCAGCGCACGGAAGGGTTTTTGCGCGTCGCCCGCGCGATCGAGCCGTTCAATCCAACCTGGTTCGAGATCGACATACACGACGCGCCGGCGCTGGCGCATGTGCGG
Organism: Hyphomicrobiales bacterium; assembly: GCA_025363375.1. Classification (GTDB taxonomy): domain Bacteria; phylum Pseudomonadota; class Alphaproteobacteria; order Rhizobiales; family Beijerinckiaceae; genus Terripilifer. The sequence goes on along the minus strand of JANYDZ010000633.1, from coordinate 1,197 downwards.
CGTTCGACGAACGTGCCGATCGCTTCGCTCGAATCCATTCACGGGCTGAAGAATTATCGGCCCTATTTCGAGGAACAGGCGGTGGATGTCGCTGTCGTCGACGTGCCCTGGAACGGCCTGTGGGAATCCGTGCGCGTCGCGACGCTTGCCGACGCCTACGAAGTCAATTGCGCGCCGCACAACTTTTACGGCGATCTCGCAACGCTGATGAGCGCGCATTTCTGCGCGGCCATTCCGAATTTTCGCGTCATGGAAATAGAGGTCGACGACGTCCCGTGGAAAGGCGAGCTTGTGACGGTTGCGCCCGTGATCGAAAAGGGCGAACTGCTGGTTCCGACGGGGCCCGGCTGGGGCGCGGAGATCAACGAGGAGGCGCTGCGCGCGCATCCGGCGAGGACCGCGCGATAGGGACGGGCAATTGCAGGCGAAAACGGCTATGAAGCCGTTCAAGAGATATTGGGGACTTCATATGAACAAAGCGCTTGTTTCCAGCGGGGGCCTTGCCGCGCTTCTGGCGTTCGCGCCAGCCGCGCAGGCCCAGCAATCCGTCGAACAATTCTACAAGTCCAAACAGATCGAGCTGTTCATCGGCTATCCGCCCGGCGGCAGCAACGACGTCTACGCGCGCGTGCTGGCTCAGCACATGGGCAGGCATATCCCGGGAACGCCGAACTTCGTCGTGCACAATCTGCCGGGCGCCGGGAGTTTTCTCGCGGCCAATCAAATCTTCGCGGTCTCTCCGAAGGACGGTTCGGTCATCTGCATCGGCGCGCCGACGCTGGCGATCGACGAGAAGCTGGGAACGCCGGGCGCGCGCTACAAGACTTCGCAATTCAACTGGCTCGGCCGCATCAGCCCGCTCGTCAATATCGTGATGACGTGGAAAACGTCGCCGGTCAAAACCATCGCCGACGCGCAGAAGACGTCGGCGACGCTGGCCGGCACCGGAGCGGGCTCCACCGTGTCGATCTATCCGACCGTGCTCAACAACGTCATCGGCACCAAATACAAGCTCGTCATGGGCTATCGCGGCTCGAACGAGGCGATGCTGGCGATGGAGCGCGGCGAGACAGAGGGGCATTCGACCTCGTGGGACGCGGTGAAGACCGCGCATCCCGAATGGATCAAGGACAAATCCATTTCGGTCGCGGTGCAGTTCTCGCTCGTGCGCCACCCCGAATTGCCGGACGTGCCGGC
>JANYDZ010000628.1 GCA_025363375.1 Hyphomicrobiales bacterium | reverse complement strand
GCGCGGTAGTTTCGCGGACGCCCCCATGAATCGAGACAAATCATGCTCACGACAGAACAAAACAAATTCTTTGTCGAAGTCGGGCCCGACAAACCCATGGGCAAATTGCTGCGCCGCTACTGGCTGCCCTTTGCGGGGGCGAGCGAACTCGACGCCGTCGCCGCCAGGCCCGTGCGGCTGCTTTGCGAAGACCTCGTCGTCTACAAGGACCTCTCGGGCACTTACGGCCTCGTCGACAAGCACTGCTGCCACCGCAGGGCCGACATGTCCTACGGCTATGTGGAGAAATGCGGCCTGCGCTGCAATTACCACGGCTGGCTCTATGACGAGACCGGCGCCTGCGTCGAGCAACCCTATGAAGACACCGCGTATCCGCAAAACCGCCTCAAGGACAAGGTGCGCATAAAAGCCTATCCCGTGCGCGAATGCGCCGGTCTGCTGTGGACTTACATGGGCCCCGCGCCCGTGCCGGAACTGCCGGTCTGGGCGCCTTTCACCTGGACGGGCGGTTTTCGTGAAGTCGTGCGTTCCGACATTCCCTGCAACTGGTTTCAATGTCAGGAAAACTCCATCGATCCGGTGCATTTCGAATGGATGCACGACAACTGGAGTCAACGCCTCAACGGCAGCCACGAATACGCGACCAAGCATTTGCAACTCGCCTTCGACGAACTCGATTACGGCTTCGCCTATCGCCGCATCCGCGAGGGGCAGGAGGAAAACAGCCCCCTGTGGACCATCGGACGCCTCGCGCTCTGGCCCATCGGCTTTTATCTGGGCGAACATTTTGAATGGCGCGTGCCCGTCGACGACGAGAACACCCTGAGCCTCGCCTGGTTCTACGCGCAGGCGCCGGCGGACGTGCCGCCCTATGTGCAAAAGAGCGTGCCCACATGGCACAGCCCGATCAGGGACGAGAACGGACGCTGGGTGACGAGCCACGTCATCAATCAGGACATTGTCGCGTGGGTGGGGCAGGGGCGCGTCGCCGACCGTTCAAAGGAATTTTTGGGGGCGAGCGACCGCGGCATCGTCATGATGCGCCGTCGTTACATCGAGGACTTTAAACGCATCGAGGAAGGGCTCGACCCCAAGGGCGTCGTTCGCGATCCCGAACTGGCAAAATGCGTGCCGCTCGCATTGGTCGGGCGCACGACGGGCGCCGGCGATCTCACGCGCGAGGAGTGGAAGAAACATCCATTTTTGAAAACGCGGCTGGTCGATCATCGCCATTGCTTTGGCCAGCCGAAGGAAGTGCGCGAGGAGTTCATGCGGGCGATGGGATTTGAGTGAGGGGGCGACCCCCGCGATCAGCCGATCCAGGGAAAAACGCTTCAGCGAGGTCCCGAAGAAGCGCTTCGCCCGATTGTTGCGGCGCGCCGCCCGTTGCCCCTTGCCAAAACGGACGCGGCGCGCAATTGTGACCGCTGTCACAACAATTACAACAACATGCGGGAAGACGACATGAAGGCCTTGATCGTATTGTCATCCATTTTGATGATGGGTTTCGCGGCCCAGGCCGCCGACCGGCCGGACTGGGCCTATCCGCCGACGCCTCCGCCAAAGCAGCGCGATGACGTCAAGGCGCACAAAATTCCCGGCAGCGAAAAACAATACACGGAAGTCGCCGTTAACGACGGGTTCAATCCGCCGGACTGGTTTCCGAACGAGCACCCGCCCATGCCGCGTGTCGTCGCCAACGGCGGGCCGCGGCCAGCCGCGACCGCCTGCGCCCTGTGTCATCTGCCGACGGGCGACGGGCATCCCGAATCCGCGAGCCTCTCGGGGCTGACCGAAAACTACATCATCGCCCAGATGAACGCTTTCAAGACCGGGCAACGCAACAATGTGCGCGCCGTCGCCATGATCAACATGGCCAAGGTCCTGTCGGATGAGGACATCAAGGAGGCCGCGCGCTATTTCGCGGCGCTTAAACCGCGCGCCGGCTATGTCAAGGTTGTTGAAACGACGACGGTGCCGAAGACATTCATCGGCCCCGGCGCCATGCGCTTCGTCGAACCCAATGGCGGCTCGGAGCCGCTTGCCAACCGCATCATAAACATCCCCGAAAACGCGGAACTGGCGGAGCTTCGGGATCCCCGTTCGGGTTTCATCGACCACGTGCCCCCCGGCAGCCTCAAGCGCGGCGAAGAACTGGCGACGACCGGCGGCGGCAAGACGACGCGGTGCGGCGTTTGCCACGGGCCGGACTTGAAAGGCCTCGCTGATATTCCGCCGATCGCGGGGCGGCACGCGACCTATCTCTACCGGCAATTGCGCGACATGCAGGAAGGCGCGCGCAAAGGCGGACAGACCGTGTTGATGGCGGGCGTCGTCGCGCAACTCTCCGACGACGACATGATCGCGCTGTCGGCCTATCTTGCTTCGCGGGCGCCGTGAAAGCAAAGCAGGCGGCGGCTCGCGTGGAGAGCGTGAAAGTCATTCTTCCCGGGAATCGGGAAGAGGCGGCTTATAGATACGACTCGCCCATCAGCTTCGCCTGCCCGGCCTTGATCCCCTCGCCAAACAGGGAGACGAAGAACCCCTCGCCAATGAGCTTGCGCACGACGCTCATGTCCATGATTTTTTGATAATCGAAGGTCAGCGCCGCCGGCAAATCCGCGCTCAACCGATCCGCCGCCGACGCCGTCGCAAATTTAGGCATGAGCGGAATCCGGTCGATGGAGTTGTTCTCGAAAATATCGTCGTACATGCGCTCGGAATCGGGTTGGTTCGCGGTTGTGTCGTATTTGCGGTAAATCTCGACGGCGGATTTTTTGTCCGCATAGAGTACCGCCACCGCCTGCGCGTGCGAGCGTATGAGTTTTTCCGGCACGTCGGGATTGGCGGCCGCGTAGGAACGGCGCATCGTGAGCCCCGTGAAAATGCCGAGATCGGGATGCTCCTGCAAGCCGGTGATGCGCTTCAGGCCCTTCGCCTCCAGCGCGTACCAGGCGGGCGATGTAATCAGCCCCGCGTCGAGTTGCCCCGCCAGCAGCATCTGCGCGCGCACCGCGGCGTCCGAGCCCGTCGGCACCCATTGAAGATCGCCGGCCTTGAGGCCGAATTTCTTGATGAGGCCGACAGTGTAATGATAGGGCGGATCGCCGATGCGGCCGCAGCCCATGCGCTTGCCCCGCAGGGATTCGATGGTGGCGAATTCAGGCCGCGCCATCAGGGCGAAACTCGCCTTGCTCAGCAGGCTCGAATAAACCACCAGCGCCGTGGGATCGCGCAGGGACGCGGCCGTGGTGTCGTCGACGGAATAATTGGTGAATTGAATTTCGCCGCTGATCAACCCCGCGAGCCCGATGGGATGCACGCCGAACTCCAGCTTCGCGTCGATGCCGTTTTTGGCGTAGATGCCGGCTTCCCTGGCGATGTAGAACGGCCAGCTCGACGTGGAACGCGTGGGATAGATGCCGCGCAGGGCCTTCGGCGTTTGCGCGCGCGCGCCGCTCAGCGAGACAAGGCCGGCGGCGCCGGCGGCGGTAAGAATTGCGCGGCGGTTCGCGCCCGATTTCATCTGCATGGCAAACCTCCCTGAATTACAAAACGCTCTGATTTAATTGCCGACATGCTCCGGCTTCCAGCGCTGAAAGTATCTTTGCAACCGCGCGGCGAACTCCGTCAACACAATTCCCGCCGTCGCCGTGACAAGCACGCCGACCAGCAGCGTATCGGTCTGAAACAATTGCCCGGCGTAGGAAATCATGAAGCCCAGCCCCTCGCTGCCCGCGAAAATCTCGCCGACGATCACCCCGATCAGACCATGCGCCACGCCCTGGCGCACGCCGGTCAGGATGAACGGCACGGAATAGGGCAGGGCGACGGAGGTGAAAATCTGCCGGTCCGTGGCGCAGAAGGCGCGCGCGGCCTTCAGCAGGTCGGCGTCGATATTGCGCACGCCCGCCAACGTGTTGATCATGATCGGCAGCACCGCCGAGAGAAACACGATGAAAATCTTCGAGCCGACGCCAATGCCGAACCAGATCACAAACAACGGATAAAGCGCGATGCGCGGCATCGAATAAAGCGCGTTGATGAGCGGATCGAACGCCGCCAGAGCCAGTCGATACCAGCCCAGCACCACGCCCAGCGGCACGGCGACGACGATGGCCAGGAAAAATCCGATCGCGAAATTCGTGCCGCTGTAGGCCGCGTGTTTCGCCAGCGTGCCGTCCTGCAGCAATTCCCAGAACCGCACGGCGACCGCCGAGGGCCCGCTGAAAAACAGCGGCGGGATGTAGCCCGCCTGCCACGCGGCCTCCCACAGGCCGAGGGTCGCCGCGACGGAAGCGCAGCCCACAAGAAAATTGCGGTTTTTCTCAAGCAACGAACGGCGCCGCGCGCGCAGGAGCGGGGAGGCGGCGACGCTGGGAGAGGAAGCTTCAATCGTTGTCATGGTCCGCCCCCTAAATCACGGTAATCTGCCCGCGCCGCGCTTCTTCCTCAATCTCGGCCCAGATCGAATCGCACAGCGCGAGAAATTCAGGTTGCCGCTTCACCGACAATTTACGCGGGCGTTCAAAAGGCACCGGAAACTCGCTGCGGATGCGCCCGGGCCGCGTGCCCATGACGATCACGCGGTCAGCCAGAAACACCGCCTCGTCGATTTGATGCGTGATGAACAGCACGGTCTTTTTCGAGGCGTCCCAGATTTTAAGCACTTCCGCCTGCATGAATTCGCGCGTCTGCGCGTCGAGCGCGGCGAAGGGTTCGTCAAGCAGCATCACCTGCGGGTCCGTCGCCAGCGCCCGCGCCAGATTGACGCGTTGCTGCATGCCGCCTGAAAGCTCCGAGGGAAAGCGCTTTTCAAAACCCGTCAGCCCCACAAGCGCGATGAATTTTTGCGCCCGCTCGTCCATCGTGGACGCGGGCAAAATTCGCTGCATCTCCATGCCGTAACGCACGTTGCCCATGACAGTACGCCAGGGCAGCAGGCTGGCGTTCTGGAACACCATGGCGCGCGTCGTGTCCGGGCCGTTGACCTGTTTGCCGTCGATCGACAACATGCCGGTCTCGTATTTCAGCAATCCCGCGATCACATTCAGCAAAGTCGTCTTGCCGCACCCACTGGGACCCACGACGCAGACGAATTCGCCGTCGGCGAGTTCCAGCGAAACATTCTCGAAAGCGAGAAACTCCTTTTCCTCCCGCTCGAGGAAATAGGCGTAGCTCAATTGCTCCGCTCGCAGTTTTGCCCGGCCTGCCACGTGTTCACTGCCCCATATTCACGGCGAAAGCCCGCTATAACTAACCCAGGCCCGTTTCCGGATGCGACATTAGCACGATCCCCGGGCCTCGCGGCAGATAGCGCGGCGCAAATAATTGGCCCGCGCCCCTGACAGCGCGGGTGCTTTTGCCTATAGAGGCCGCACACCCGCCCCGGCGCCCGAAATTCGGCCGCCGGGCGTAGCTGTTTTGCGGAAGGCCGGAGGACGCCATGCCCGAATCCATACTTTCCAGCGCCGCGCTCGATCCGCGCCGGCGAAAAATCCTGTTTCGTTGCTGGCGCCGCGGCCTGCGGGAGATGGATTTTCTCATCGGCGGTTTCGCGGACGCGCATCTGCCCGCCTTGCCGGCAAGCGATCTCGACGCGCTCGAACTTTTGCTGGACGAGCAGGATCGCGACGTCCTCGCATGGCTGACCGGCGAGTTGGCTCTGCCCGCGGCTTTCAACACGCCTCTGTTCCGCAAGCTGAAGGCGTTCCACACCCACGCCGGCCCGCTCAACATCTGATTGCCCCTGATATGACCGACCTGAAACGCGCCATCGCCGAAATCCGCAAAGGCGCCTCGCTCACCCTCGCCAACGCGCCCGACGGCTTCGACGCGCTCGCCGCCGCCGACCTGTCGCGCGCCATGGCC
>JANYDZ010000616.1 GCA_025363375.1 Hyphomicrobiales bacterium | reverse complement strand
GGCGAGCGCGAAAACCACTCTCTTTCTGCGCAGCGGCGCGTGTTTTTCCGCGCCGCTTGGCGCTCTTGCAACGCCCCTGATCTGTTTTTCTCTGTTGATCGCTTGGGTGCTTGCGCAAGCGCTCGCGCCTGCGCCTGAATTTCTCGCGGCGCCTGTCTGGCGCCTTGCCGCGCAAACGCTGCAAATCGAGATGTCCGGTCGGGTCAGTCTGGCCCCGTTCGAGACGTTGCTGGGGATGGCCTCGCTGCTCGCGTGCGGTCTGTGTTTCTGGCTGGCGCTGCAATTCGGCCGCGACCGAAATCTTGTGCGTCGCGGGCTGCAGGTCGTCGCGTTCAGCGCGCTCATTCAGGCGGTCTGGGGCCTGCTTGATCATTTCGCCGGATGGAACTTCGTGTTGTTCGAACCGAAGGATAAATACGCGCTCGAAAATCTGGGCGGTTATGTCACCGGAACGTTTCGCAACCGCGACCATTTCGCCATTTTTTGCGGTCTTGGCGTGGCGGCGCTGTTGCCATTGACTGTGCGCCGCGCCCGCGCCGCCGCGCGGCTGGCGAGATTCGATCAGGTCACAACGGCCAGCATGCTTCGATTAGCCCTCGACTGTCTGGGGCTGTCGATCCTTGTCGGCGCGATCTGGCTCAGCCGTTCGCGCGCCGCCATTGCGGTGACGCTGGCCGCTTGCCTCGTCTTCGCCATGCTGATGGCGTTGCGGGGTTGGCGGAGCGGGCGTCGCCGCGCCGCGCTGGCGATCCTTGGAAGCGCGATTGCGACAGTGCTGGCGACGCTGGCGTGGATGCTGGAAGCGGGCGCTTCGCCCGAAAGGCTGGACACGATGGGCAAGGCGCTCGACGATCGTCTGGCATTATACGGCATCGTCGCCCGCGCAATTGAGGGCAATCTTTGGACCGGAGTCGGGCTCGGCGCTTTCGCGGACGCTTTTCCCGTTTACCGAACCAGCGCCGTCGGCGTGGGCGGCTCCTGGAACGCCGCTCACAATATTTATCTTGAAGCCCTGTTCGGCCTTGGCCTGCCGGCGTTTGCCCTGCTGGCGATCGCCATCGGCTGGTGCGTGGCGCGTTGCTTCATCGGCGCTGTCAAAAGGCGAAATCAGGCGTCGTTTCCCATGGCGGGCGCCATAGCGTCGACCCTGGTGATGTCGCACGGCCTTGTGGACTTCTCGCTGCAAACGCCGGCGGTCGCCTATGCCTATGCGGCATTGCTCGGATTTGGCTGCGCCCAGTCATGGTCAAGCGCGCAAACGCGTGGCTGGTCAGACTTGCGGGAGCGTTAGGGGAAAAGACGGCAACACGGAGTGATGCCCGGGATTGAAACAGGATATGACGAATTTGTCCTGAAAACCGCCGGCAATGGCGTATTGGGCGTAGAGCACCGCTTCGACCAGCCAGCCCGCCCGTGTATAGGCTTTCAGCGAGCCAATATTGCCCGAATAAATTCCGGCGTTGAGTTTGCGGATGCCATATACGTCGAACGCAAGCGCGGTCGCCAGTTTGATGGCTGCGGTCGCGTATCCCTTGCCCCAATGATTTCGGTCTCCCAGAACCGTCACGAGATCGCACAGCATGGCGCGCGGCTGGATGTCGCCGATCTTGACGTTGCCGATGTGGAGGTCGCCGTCTTCCAGACATACAGCGTACATGAAGCGCCGATTTGTCTGTTGTCCCCAGCGCAGGAACGCAAGCGCGTCGTCCGCCGTAATGTATTTCGATTCAAGGTAGCGGGTGACTTCCTCGTCGCGGAACCAGGAGAGGTAGCGTTCGTCGATATCGCTTTCCAGCATGGGACGCAGATAGATTCCGCCATCCCGCGCGACAGCCGTATCGCGGGCGCCTGGCGACTTGTTCTGCATGCTCGCGCTCAACGTTCAATATCCTCCCAACAAAGCGCGTCCCCGCGCGACAGTTTGCGGACGGCGCGGCGCCCGAGGACATTCGGCAGGTGCTTGGGCGGCAGCCCGAAACCGGGCCGGATGGAACGCACGTTGCTGGCGCTGAGAGACTCGCCTGCATTCACATCTTCTACGATATAGAGGGAGCGTCGAAATACAAGACTGCCGCGCTCGGCTTCGGAACGCGCGTAATCGACCTCGCCGATGGCGCGCCAGGCGGCCTTGCAATCGTCGACAAGGCGCTTGAACTCATCCGGTTCCAGGGAGAACGAAGCATCGGGCCCGCCGTCCGCGCGCGACAATGTGAAGTGTTTTTCAATGATCGCGGCTCCCAGCGCGACCGCGGCGACGGACGCGGCGGTCCCCGGCGTATGATCGGACAAGCCGGAAACGACGCCAAAAGCCTGCCCGAGATGCGCCACGGTGCGCACATTCGCAGCTTCGATCGGCGCGGGATAGGCGCTCGTGCAATGCAACAACGCCAGGCCGCCGGCGCCGTTTTCGCGCGCGCAATCCACGGCTTCGCGGATCTCTCCAAGGTGCGACATGCCGGTTGAAATGATCATCGGCCTGCCGCGCCGCGCGACGGCGGCGATCAGCGGCAGATCAATCGCTTCGAACGAGGCGATCTTGTAGGCGGGCGCGTCGAGCGAGGCCAGAAGATCAATAGCGGTTTCGTCGAACGGCGTCGAGAACAATGTGACGCCCAATTCGCGCGCGCGCCGGAACATCGCGGGATGCCATTCGTAGGGCGTGTAGGCCTGTTTGTAGAGGTCGTAGAGCGACGAGCCGCCCCACAATCCGCCCTTGATGAGAAAGTCCGGGCGCCGCGAATCGATGGTCAGGGTGTCCGCGGTGTAGGTTTGAATCTTGACGGCGTCGGCGCCTGTCGCGGCCGCGGCCTCGATCATTTTCAGCGCGCGTTCGAGACTGCCGTTGTGGTTTCCCGACAATTCGCAAATGACGTAGGGAGGATAAGCCGCTCCGATCTTGCGATCGCCAATCTGAAAGGCGGCGGTCGAATTATCCGCGTGCATCGTCATTCCCCTCCGGCCGCGTTTCGCGCTTCTTCAAGGTGATGTCGTAAACAAAGCCGTCTTTTTCGAAAAAGGCCGGGTAGCGATCGGGATCGCACACCCTCAACAAGTTGAACTGCTCGCGTATTGAACGGTCGATGTCGACGCGGCTGTCCTGGGGCGTCCGCTTGCGCCAGTAACTTGCGTCAGCCTCATCCTGTGGCTGGGGCGCGATGTCGCGGCATCTGGCGAGCGCGAAATCCATCAGACGGATCTCGGTCTCGAACAGCCTGGCGTTGATCTCGTCATGCAATTCGTGGCCATCGAGCCGGAATTGCTCCTTCGTCCAGATCATTCCCGAATCGACGCCTTGCGCCGCTTCCAACAGGGAAACCGTGATCACGTTTTCGCCGCCGACAATGCTCCAGATATGCGGAGACCATCCCCGTCCGCGCGGCAGATCGCTGGCGTGGACGACGAGCGAATGGGTGAAGCGCCGCGTGGTTTCAGGGCGCACAATCTCATGGCAGGAGATCAGAAACAGCAAATCGCCGTGATCGAGTTCGGCGATGCGCCGCGCGATTTTGACGGCATGTGTTGCGCCGCGCTTTTGCGCCCATTGTTCAAGAACGGGCATGATGGGATGCAGCGGGTCCGAACAGACAATGGAAATATTCATTGGCTCCAGTCTCGCAAAACCACGCTTTGCCCCGCCCTGCGCCGTGTTGCGTCCCGGGCGGAAGTTTCCGGCTGGGACCCCAGAATCAGCGCGTCTAATCAATCCATTAGCCGATAATACTCTGATTTGCGAGATGGAATATGCGGTGCGCGACGCGTTCGGCTCCGCCGCCGTCCACAATCGCCGCCGCCGCGACGCTCATCGCGCGGCGCGCCTCGGGTTTTGCGCAAAGGCTGGCGACGCAAGCTGCGACAGCCTCGCCGCAAGACGCCGCGTCCAGATCAACCGGAATCGCGGCCCCTGCCTGCGCAAGCCGCCGCGCGATCAGACGTTGATTGTCCGCCAGCACGACAAGAACGGTTGGCAGGCCCAGGCAGCATCGCTCCCACGACGAAGTGCCGCCCGCCCCGACGGCAATATCGGCCAAAGCCATCAGGTCCGCGATGTCGGGGGGATCGATATGCGCGTGAAAACGGCCGTCGCGTTTCGCAAGCGCCAGAATTGCATTTTTGCTGGGAGCGGCCGGACCCAGAACGACATCGAAGCGCAGATTTCCGGGCAATTGCGCCAGCGCGGCGCAGACCCGCGCCGTGACCGCGCCAAGGTCGGTCAGCCCCATTGAAACAATGACGCGCCGCGCCGGCGTGCGGAGCATGTGTCGATCCATCGAGGCGGCGCGCCGCGCGGCGAATTGCGGCCGCAGAAACGCATAGGGCGCGCCGGCAAGGATGTCGGCTCCCGCCGGCGTTAGCGCGCGATAATCCTCCGCCTCGCGTCCGAGCGTTGAATCGATCAGCAGATCGCAATCATGCGGACGGTCGGCGAGATCGTCGATGACGGCGACCCGCCGCGCGATGCCGCGGAAGCATCGTTCGAATGCCGCGTCAAACGCATAGGAATCGAAAAGAACCCAATCCGCCCCGTCGGGAAAGGCGGCGCGCGCGGCTGCGCCCGCGCCTTCGGCGCTCGAATCGACAACAAAGACGCGCAGGCCGGATCGCGCCAGCGCGGGCGCCGTGGCTTGAGCCTGGTCGTTGACGAGAAAGGCGTTTTCCCCGCCCCGGCGCGCGATCTCGCCGGCGAGCGTCAGGCACCGCATGACATGGCCGCCGCCGATGCGGGGGTCGGCGTCGACGCGAAACAAGATGCGCATGCCGCCTTTTCCGTCATTTCGATTCGTTGTTTTCTTGTGCCACGCGAAGCGGGATTCAAACAATGATTCGATGACGTCGCGAGACTTCATTGCCGCGAATCGGCATGACTGTTATGATTCGCAGAGGTTTCTCACAAATGAGTCGCGCCATGAAATGTCTTCCCAGGTTCGTGATTGCGGTGACGCTTTGTTTTGTTCAAACCGCGATCCTCCAGGCGCCGACGGCTGACGCCGCGACGCGCAATCAACGCGCGGCCGCGCAGCGCCAGCCGACGCTGCAACAGGTTATGGCGAAGCACCCTCAGGGCGGCGCCGCCTTGACGAAGGCGGTTCTGGATCTGGTGAGGCGCAATCCGAAATTGGCCGCTGATGTCGCAAGCGCGTCGAAAGGCGCCAGCCTCGCCCAGCAGACCGCTCTGGGCGCCGCGCTTGGGCAGGCCTCCGTGGTGCTGGCCGCGGATCCCGTGGCCACAGCCGCTATCGCAGCGGCTGTGGCCGCTTCGCCCTCGCCCGTGCAGACGGCGTTTGCGCAAGGACAGGCCACCGCTACTCGCACCTCGTCGGGTGAAGGCGGCGGCGGTTCCAGTTCGGGCGGCGGCGGCGGCACCTTCACCTTGATTCCGACGACGTCGGGCGCCGCTGGCAGTTCGTCGTCGAGTCCGCAATAAAGTTTCAGTCCCGTGCCGTGAAATGACGCCGGCCGCGCCGGAGTTGGCTGCGGATTCTCTCGTTGCGTGAGTGTTCCGCGAGACCGTTCTCCCGAGTTCCTTCTCCAGTCCCGGTGCGCAATTGAACGTTCTTGACCGTACGAATTATTCCGAACGGGTAAGGTTGCCCGCCGTCTTCGACAGGGACGGCAAGAATGATTTCGCCAATCTGCTGGGCGTCATGCGCCGCAGAGTGCCCGTTATTGTTGCGGTTGTCGGGATGTTTTTGCTGTTG
>JANYDZ010000597.1 GCA_025363375.1 Hyphomicrobiales bacterium | reverse complement strand
GCACAACGATGTTGGGCGCGCCCGGAATAAAGCGCGCGATGTGACGCGCGACGATGCGCGCCGACGTGTCGATGCCGCCGCCGGGTTGGAAGCCGACGACCATGGCGAGGGTTTTGCCGCGGTAGAAATCGTCGGCGAAGGCTTGAGCCGCCGCGCAGGCGCAGGCGACGGCGCACGTTGCGAGAAAAATTCTTCGCCTGGACCGCGTCATTCCGCCGCCATCTCTTGCGGGCGCGCGGCGCGGGTGAAATGCCGCAGATCCGGCAATCCGTAGCGCAGCAGTTCCAGCGTTTCGTCCGCCGCGATCTCCGCGCTCCCGTCATGATCGAGAAACAGCGTCGTGTGCCGGCGCAGCGCCGTGCCGCCAACACGCCCCTCGCCGCCGAGCGCCACCCACAAGCCGCGTCCCGACACGCGGTGCTTCGCGCCCGCCTCAAGCCGCAGCAACGAAGCCTCGGTCCGGCATTCCGTGAACACGCCGAGCAGCTTTTCCCAGACTCCCGCGCCGATCGGCCGCCAGTCGAAATGCGCGCTGTCGACAAACACCGGCTTTTCATAGCGCGCCTTCGGGAACGTCATGACGCGCCCGTTGAAATGCTCCCAGATCGCCTGATAGGGATCGCTCGTCTTGCGGCCGGGCGCGCCGGGATTGCGGTGAAACAGCCCTTCGCGAAACGCGCCGAAAGCCTTCAGCTCCTCCATCCCGCGCTTGACTTCATGAGGCTGCAAATAGCCGCTGCCGCTCGCCCCGCCGAATTGCAGCACGATGACAAAAGTGTTTTCCAGGTTGGCCTGCGGTCCATAGGCGACGCCTTCGGGGAAATAGCCGAGCATCCCCGGTTTCAATTTTCCGTCGCGCGAAAAATCCGCGACGCCGCGCACCATGTAACGGTATTGATCAAAGTTGTGCCGGTGCCGCGGGCCGTAATGATCGGTGTTGTTCTCCGACAGGGAAATCTTGAAATTGTCCGGCGTTCCCGGTTCGCCCGCAACGAGCGTGCGCGAAAAGAATGTGCCGCCGCGATGTTCAAGGCCGCGCCGGCGTTCGATGTCGTCGGGGTGGATGAGTTTCATGGGGCGCCCTCCAATGCCTGTTTGCGCGAGGCTAGCGTATTTCGGGTTGGAGCGGAATGCGGTCGGACGAGGCGGTCGGACCGCTCCGGCGTGTGGTGGATGACCGGCGATCATTATCAAGGACTGTAGACGACCCTTGCCGATCCGCTCAAGTCCCATCATGGTGGCGCCGTTCTCGACGCCGCCGGAGCCCGCCCCACATGATGACCCCGCAAGAGCGCCTCGCCGCCGCCGACGTGCTGGAAAAAGCCGAAGCCGATTGCGTGCAGGCGACGCAGCTTTCCATCACCTGGCCGCATATCGATTTTGACGACGCCTACGCGATTTCCGCCGAAGGCGCCCGGCGCAAGGTGGCGAAGGGCGCGAAAATCGTCGGCCACAAGGTCGGCCTCACGTCAAAGGCCATGCAGCGCTCCTCGATGATCGACGAGCCCGATTACGGTTATCTCTTCGACACGCAAACCATTCCGGACGGCGGCAAGGCGAAGCACGCTTCCTTCTGCCTGCCGCGCGTGGAAGTCGAGCTTGCTTTCATCATGGCGAAAACCCTCAAGGGTCCCGGCGTCAATCTCACGGATGTGTTGCGCGCGACGGAATTTGTCGTGCCGGCCATGGAGATCGTCGACGCGCGCCTGAAGGACACCCGGAAAATCTACGACACGATTTCCGACAACGGCGCCGGCGCCGGCCTCGTCATGGGCGGGCGTCCGGTTCGGCCGCTGGACGTTGATCTGCGCTGGGTCGGCGGCATGATGCTGAAGAACGGCGAGGTCGAGGAAACCGGTCTCGCCGCCGGCGTTCTCGGCCATCCCGCCATGGGGGTGGCGTGGCTCGCCAACAAGCTTGGCGCGCACGGCGTCGCGCTGGAGCCCGGCCATATCGTGCTCGCGGGCTCGTTTACGCGCGTTGTGTTCCCGAAAAAAGGCGATACGCTGCAAGCCGATTTCGGCGCGCTTGGCAGCCTCTCCATTCAATTCACATAGGTGAAACATGGACCTCCCCAAAAACAATTTCAAACACGGGCTCGCGCGCGGCGAGTTGCAGATCGGCCTGTGGTGCAGTCTTTGCTCCAACATCGCCGCCGAGCTTGTCGCCTACAGCGGCTATGACTGGCTGCTGCTCGACACCGAACACTCGCCCAATGAAGTGCCCGACCTGCTCGCGCAATTGCAGGCCGTGGCGACGGGCGCGGCCTCCGCCATCGTGCGCCCCGCCTGGAACGACACGGTGCTGATCAAGCGCGTGCTCGACATCGGCGCGCAATCGGTGCTGCTGCCCTATGTGCAGAACGCGGAAGAGGCGCGCAGGGCCGTCGCCGCCACGCGCTATCCCCCGCGCGGCGGCGTGCGCGGCGTCACCGCCAGCGGCCGCGCGGCGCGCTATGGCCGCGTGCCCGACTATCTCGCGCGCGCGGACGAGGAAATCTGCGTGCTCGTGCAGGCGGAGACCCGCGCCGCCCTCGACAATATCGAGGCCATCGCGACGGTCGACGGCGTCGATGGCGTCTTCATCGGCCCGTCCGATCTGGCGGCCTCGCTCGGACAAATCGGCCAACCGGGGCACCCGATCGTGCAAGCGGCTTTGAAAGAGGCGGTGGACCGCCTGAAAAAGGTCGGCAAACCCGCCGGCATTCTCACCGCCAACGAGGACGAGGCGAAACGCTATATCGAGTGGGGCTATCTCTTCGTCGCCGTGGGGTCGGACATCGGCCTGTTGGCGAAGCACGCGGACGCTCTGGCGAAGAGGTTCAAGGGGGCGTGAGCCGCTGTGGGTTGAACGTCGCCGTTACCCGAACAAATCCCCCTGCGCCTTCGCGCGCGCCGCCGCTTTGGGACGCGGCGCCGGCCGCTCCACGCTCCCGCGCGCAATCTGCACGGCGGGATTGTCGTTCGCTACTTTGTTGACATCCGCGCCGATCGGCAAGAACTCCAGCACATCCTCTTGCGCCGGGCGCATCAGCGCTTTCGCCTCGTTCGCGTCCACCGCGTCGCAATCGAGCCAGCGGTCGAAATCCGCTGGCTCGAGGATCACCGGCATCCGGTCGTGGATGGCGGCGATGGCCGCGTTGGCCTGCGTCGTCAGGATACAGGCGGTATCCACTTCCTCGCCATTGGGGCCGGTCCAGGTCTCCCACAGGCCGGCGAAGGCCATGGGGTTTGCATCCTGTCGGCGGATCATGAACGGCTCGCTGGGCGGCGCGCCCTTGCGTTTGCCGCCCCCAGTCCCGCCGCCAGTCCCGCCTCCGCAAGGCCGCCTCCATTCATAAAAGGCGTCCGCGATGAAAATGCAGCGCCGACGTTTCAGCGCGTTGCGGAAACTCGCCTTCTCCGCCGCCGTCTCGGCGCGGGCGTTGATGACCAGCGGGAAATCTTTCGGGTCTTTGACAAAGCCCGGCAGAAACCCCCAGCGCGCCAGCACGAAACGCCGCGCGCCGCCGCCCGTGGGCTCCCGCTCCCGGCGGATGATCGGAACCGGCTGGGTGGGCGCGATGTTGTAGCGCGCCGGGAAGTTTGGCTGCTCTACATAGCGGAAAAACGCCCGCACGGCGTCGGGCGGCAAGGTGATGGCGTAGCGTCCGCACATTCGATCCTCCACGCCGCCGTTCGCGGCCGTCGCGCAAAAAGTTTTCCAAATCAATGCTTTTGGAAACAATTCATTATGACTCATGGCATAAGTTGGACGGCGATCCGACTCGTCCAGCAAGCCGGAACACGAGCGCCTTGTGACCCAGGAATCCGATTCAACGATCGACGGCAACACGGAGGCCCGCGCCAAAGCGCTGGTCAATCCGTCGTCCGGCCTTGCCAATGACTACCTGAACATTTTCAACGAACTGGTCATGCTGGTCGAGCAGTTTCCGGACGTCCCGGAATTTGCCGAGGACATATTCGCCTGGCGGCCGCGCACCTATCAGCAATATTTCGCCGCCTCCAATCTGCCCGGCAGCAATTCCGTTCTGGAAGCCTATGCCCGGCTTGACGCGCAATTTCGCAAGGAGTTCGAAGCGATCGTGCAGGAACTCGACCGTATCGCCACCGGATCCGTCGTTGCGCTTCGGCGTTATTTGAAGAAAGGCGACGGGGATACGGAGGCCATGGCCGCCCTCTGCGCCAGGACCGGCTCCGCCATGCGCGATCTGCTGGAAAAAGCCGCCAATCTGGTTGATCACGGCTCGACAATCGCCGAGGAGAACGCGCAACGCCGCTCCGACCGGCTGCTCGCGGTGCGGATACAGGCGATCAAGGACGTGGAGGATTTTCACGCCCGTCCCCGCTTCGCGCAAGGCTGACCGGCGGCTGCGAATCGTCTGGCACAAAAAAGTCGGGCGTCAGCGCGACTGTCGGATCGACGCGGTAGCGCTCGAAATCGCGCGCGCCGTTCTCCCACAAAAACGTGTCGTCGATGAGAAACCGCCCGGTCAGGCTTTTCGCGTCCTGGCAGAAAATCATGTGCGCCGCGTCGGCGAGAATCTCCGGCGTGCGCGACGCGCGCATGATCTCGTCGCCGCCCAGCAGGTTCTTGATGGCGGAGGTGGCGATGGTCGTGCGCGGCCACAGCGCGTTGACGGCGATGCCTCTGGAGCGCAACTCGCCGGCCAGCCCCAGAACCGCGAGGCTCATGCCGAATTTCGCCATCGAATAGGCGGTGTTGCCGGCGAACCATTTTTCCTTCATGTCGAGCGGCGGCGACAGCATGAGAATATGCGGGTTGGCGGCCTTCGCCAGAAAAGGCACGGCGAATTTCGACACCATGAAGGTTCCGCGCGCGTTGACCTGATGCATGAGGTCGAAACGCTTCATCTCGGTCGCCTGCGAATTGGTCAGCGAAATCGCGCTGGCGTTGTTGACGACAATGTCGAGGCCGCCGAATTTTTTTGCTGTTTCATCGAGCGCGCCGCGCACCTGGGCCTCGTCGCGCACGTCGACCGTCAGCGGCAGCGCCCTGCCGCCGGCCTTCTCGATTTCCTCGGCCGCGGAATAAATCGTGCCCGGCAGTTTCGCATTGGGCTCGGAGGTCTTGGCGGCGATCGCCACATTGGCGCCGTCGCGCGCCGCGCGCAGGCCGATGGCGAGCCCGATGCCGCGCGAGCCGCCGGTGATGAAGAGGGTCTTGCCGGCGAGATTTGACATGGGATGTTCCTTGCGTCGCCTATTTCCTGGATTTGCTCATGAAGGCCAGGAACACCTGCCGCGCCTCGTCCGACGCCATGCGCTGGCCGAAGACGCGCGCCTCTTCGTCGATGCGCGCGACAATGTCCTTGCGGTCTCCGCGCATGAGACGGCGCGTCGCCAGCAGCGCCTGTCGCGGCTTGCCGGCGAGCTTTTGCGCCTTGTCCCGCGCCACCGCGAGAAGCTCTTGCGCCGCGACAACGTCGTTGACCACGCCCATCGCCTTGCCTTGCGCCGCGTCAAAGCCCTCGCCGAGCATCAGGAACTCCGCCGCCTTCGCCATGCCCATGCGCAGCGGCGCAAGCAGGGACGCGCCGGCTTCGGGCACGAGCGCCAGATCGACAAAGGGCATGCGGAACCGCGCCGAGGGCGCCGCGTAGACAAGATCGCAATGCAAAAGCATCGTTGTCCCGACGCCGATGGCAGCGCCCTCCACGGCGGCGACGATCGGCTTGTCGAAAACGGCGATCCGCCGCACGAAGCGCAACCCGCCGAAGTCGTTCATGTCTTTCGT
This sequence comes from Hyphomicrobiales bacterium, assembly GCA_025363375.1. Taxonomy (GTDB): domain Bacteria; phylum Pseudomonadota; class Alphaproteobacteria; order Rhizobiales; family Beijerinckiaceae; genus Terripilifer. The sequence continues at coordinate 2,736 of JANYDZ010000597.1, read as the reverse complement.
CGTCGCCAGAAAATCGGCGATGTCGTTGCCCGCCGTAAAGTCGCCGCCTTCGCCATGGATCAGCACGACGCCAATGGCGGCGTCGGCCTCCGCCGCGTCGAGCGCCGCGATCATGCGGTCGTACATGGCCGCGGTGAGCGCGTTCTTCTTTTCCGCGCGCGCGATGGCGATGCTCATCACGCCGCCGTCGATGGAAACCTTGATGTGTTCGCTCATGCGTCCACCGCCAGCGTGGCCTGCGCGCTTTGGAGAAAGCCGGCGCCCTGCGTCACGGCGATTTCAAGTCCATGGGCGCCCACGGCGATGTTGTCCGCGAAGAACCGCGCCGTGGCGATGCGCGCGTTCTGCGCGGAATCGGCGCCGTTGTTGGAGAGGCGGTGGGCGGCAAGGGCGATTTCGGCGAGCCCCGTGCCGCCGCGCGCCAGGCCAAACAACCGCAGATAGGGCGTCGCGCCGGCAAGCGCTTCGTCGAGGGAACTTGCGACTTTGCCCAGCATCCACGTCGTCGCGCGGTCAAACGATTCAACGGCCTCGTCGAGCCGGTTCGCCATGGCCCCGAATACGGGCGCGTTCGCCGCGCGCAATTTCTCGATCGTCGCGCGCATGTCCGCGGTTTCGCGGCGCACGCAATCCGCGCCGGAGAGGCCGAGCTTGCGCGTCACAAGATCAATCGCCTGAACGCCGTTGGTGCCTTCATAAATGGCGGCGATGCGCGCGTCGCGCATGTGCTGGGCCGCGCCGGTTTCCTCGATAAAGCCCATGCCGCCGTGCACCTGCACGCCGAGCGAGGTCACTTCGTTGCCGATGTCGGTGGAGAAGGCTTTCGCCACCGGCGTCAGCAGGCCCGCGCGTTCTTCGGCGATTTTCCGCGCGGCCGCGTCGGGCAGGCGATGCGAACGGTCGATGGAATCGGCGGTCATGTAGCAAACGGCGCGCGCGGCCTGCGTCATCGCCTTCATGGTCATCAGCATGCGCTGAACGTCGGGATGGTGGATGATGGGCGCCATGCCCGCGCCCTTGAAGCCGGCGGCCTTGCCCTGCCTGCGCTCGCGCGCGTAGGCGAGCGCCTGTTGATAGGCGCGCTCGCCAAGCGCCACGCCCTGCAGGCCGACGCCGAGCCGCGCGCTGTTCATCATCGTGAACATGCAGGCGAGGCCGCGGTTTTCCTCGCCGACAATCCAGCCGACGGCGCCGCCGTTGTCGCCGAACGACATCGAGCAGGTGGGCGAGGCGTGAATGCCCATCTTGTGTTCAAGCCCGGTGCATTGAAGATCGTTGCGCTTGCCCAGGGAGCCGTCCGCGTTGAGCAGAAATTTCGGCACCAGAAACAGCGAAATTCCGCGCGTGCCGGGCGGCGCGTCGGGCAGGCGCGCCAGCACGAGGTGGACAATATTGTCCGTCATGTCGTGCTCGCCGTAGGTGATGAAGATTTTTTGGCCGGTGACGCGGTAGGTTCCATCGCCGTTGCGTTCGGCCTTGCTGCGCAAAGCACTGAGGTCGGAACCCGCCTGCGGCTCGGTGAGGTTCATGGTCGCCAGCCATTCGCCGGAGACCACTTTGGCGACCCAGGTTTTCTTCAACTCGTCCGAACCATGCTTGTCGAGGGCGTCGACCGCCCCGAAACCCAGCATCGGCCCGAGCATGAAAGCCATATTGGCGGAGGTCCACACCTCGAGACAGGCGCTGTTGAGCAGATGCGGCAGGCCCATGCCGCCGAATTCGGTTGGCGACACCACGCCGCCCCAGCCGCCTTCGCGCCATTTGCGATAGGCTTCGACCCAGCCTGGCGCGGTCGTGACGACGCCGTCTTTCCAGCTGGCGCCATGTTCATCGCCGCCTTTGTTGATGGGCGCCAGAACGCCTTCGGCGAATTTGCTCGCCTCCGCCAGCACGGCGGCGGCCGCGCCGTCGGCGAGATCCGCGTAAACGCCGCTTTCGACGCCGTTGCCCATGCCCGCCGCATGGGTCATTGCAAAAAGAATGTCGTCCTGCGGCGCGCGGTAGGTCATGTCGGTTTACTTTCGGTCATATCCGGCGCCAATTCTTGACGGGCGCCGCCTTGAGGCTCACAAGCCCATTATCGCAAATGGTGTGGGGATAAACCATCCCGCAGCCGCGCCAGTCAAAATGAATTCACGCACATCCGCAATTACCCAAATGAAGCAGACGCGCTTGTCGCCCTCAGGCCCCGCCGCGATCAGCGACGCGGCGGCGGTTCTGCGCGCGGGCGGCCTCGTCGCTTTTCCGACCGAGACCGTCTACGGCCTCGGCGCGGACGCTACGTCAGGCAAGGCTGTGGCGGGCATCTACGCGGCAAAACAGCGGCCGGCGTTCAATCCGCTGATCGCGCATGTCGCCACGCTTGAGGACGCCATGCGAGAGGGCGTCTTCAATCCGGCGGCTCTGGCGCTCGCCAAAGCCTTCTGGCCGGGTCCGTTGACGCTTGTCGTGCCGGCCGCGCCGTTCTGCGCCGTCTGCGATCTTGCCCGCGCGGGTCTGCAGAGCCTGGCGCTTCGCGTGCCGGCCCACCCGGTCGCGCGGGCCCTCCTGGCGGTGGCGGAACGTCCCATAGCCGCGCCGTCGGCCAATCGCTCGGGACGGGTGAGCCCGACCCGGGCGGACCATGTGATGGCCGATCTCGAAGGGCGCATCGATCTGGTGCTGGATGGCGGCCCCTCGGAGGTCGGCCTTGAATCCACAATCGTGGCCTGTCTCGACGACAATCCCGTGCTGTTG
>JANYDZ010000052.1 GCA_025363375.1 Hyphomicrobiales bacterium | reverse complement strand
AGAAAATGACTCGGCAAATTGAAGGGAATATAACCGTCTACGCCGACGAGGATGCGCTCCAGAACCGAATAATGGATTTTGGGCGGCATGCGGAAATGACTGTTTTGGTTGTTGGCGGCCTCCACCAGCGCCTCGACGTTGCGCGGATTGTATCGGTAATAGGAGGCCACCCCGCGCCGCGAATCATGGAGCTTGCCGCAGGTGTCCGCGCTCTTGGCGATGGTGTCGACCTTCTCGTCGTCGAACAGCAGCGTTTGTGGATCGAGGCTTCTGTACCGGACTTTTGCTTCTTTCTGGATTTCGCCGATCATCCAGTTCAGCGACACATAGGAAAGGCTGTCCTCGGGATATCCGCCGCCGACGTCCGCATGGGTCCCAGCGAACCAGACCTGCGTGACCCTCTCCTGATCAGTTGAAGCAGACGCAAACTCGGAGCCGGCGTCTTCCTCGTCGGCGCGCAGGACCTGCTCCCGATACGGGCGGCGCAGGGATGCTGCACTCTCGGACCACAGAACCGGGTGGAAAGTGTTGCGCTCGTCGTCGATGCACAACGCGTGGCAGGCGCGATGCACGTTTTCGGGAAGGCGCCGGGTGTCTATTGACAGCGGCCAAAAATACTTGTCCCATGCGCGGGTCAGTTCGTCGATCGGCAAGCCATAGGCCGACACCGTATCCCAAAGTCCGACGAATTTTACCGGAATGCTCGCGTTCCGATTGTTGGGCGCGACAAGACCTGTGCGGTCGTCGAGCTGTTGCTTCTCCTTGCGCGTCAATAGCGAAATTTTCGCCCCCTCGACCTTGATAGCCCAATAATTGCGTTCGATTGAATACGGTTCGAATTTCGCCAGCCGATAGTCGATCGCAGCGATGAGGTTTCGGATGCTCCGCACGGGCCATGCCAACACGCCAAATGTGTTGCGTCGCGAGGCGAAGTGCCGATACGCCGACTTCACATCAGCGTTGAGTTGCGCTTCTGCGTTTGGCTTGTCGCGATAGTAGGGCGCCAAGCCCTCGCTTTGGATCAACGCCAGCACGACGCGGATCGTGAATGCGCCGCGACTGAAGCCGAAACAATAAATATCGTCGCCAGGCTGATAGTTGCGGCACAGGAACGCATAGATGTGCTGCACGTTGCGCGCGAGGCCAAAGCCGAAAGCACCGCTAAGCATCGCCCACGGCTTGAATGTTGACGACCCCACACCATCGTCATAATAGGCGATTTGAGCCACATCATCGAACTTCAGCGCGTCATAGAGCCGCCAGACATTCGTCTTAAACAATTTGTGCGAACTGTTGCCTGTTCCATCTGAAAACAAACAAATCCGGCGTCTCGACTGTCGTTCCGCGCCCATGTTTGCCTCCCTAAATAGATTTTTCTATGAAATAATCAGGCAAGCAAATTTGTCAATGGATATTCGAGGGTTGGCGCATAGCCGCAATCCTCGACTTCGCAACCGGGACGAGGTAACGTCTATTAGAGAGCTAAGTTGCGGGAGAACGCCATGCTCACATCCGAGGAAAACGACCTGTTGTGCCGCGTCGAGGGCGACGCCCCCATGGGCCAGATGATGCGGCGCTACTGGATTCCGGCCTGCCTCGCGGAAGAAATCGCCGAGCCCGATTGCGATCCCGCGCGCGTGCGTCTGCTGGGCGAAGACCTCGTGGCGTTTCGCGACAGCGACGGCAAGGCGGGCCTGATGGCCGAGCAATGCCCGCACCGCAAAGCCTCGCTGTTTTATGGCCGCAACGAGGAAGGCGGGTTGCGCTGCCTCTATCACGGCTGGAAATTCGCCGTGGACGGAAAGTGCCTCGACATGGCCTCGGAGCCGCCGGGCTCGACGCTCTGTGAAAAGGTGCGCCACAAGGCCTATCCCGTGCGCGAGGCCGGCGGCGTGCTGTGGACCTACATGGGACCCGCCCATGAGATGCCTGAATTCGAGCGCCCGATTTTCGCGCCGCGCGAGGAGACGAGCGTCAGCATTTTCAAGATTTTCATCAACTGCAACTGGGCGCAGGGGCTGGAGGGCGGCATCGACAGCGCGCATTCCTCCAGCCTGCATTCAACCGACATGCCCGCCGCGCGCGTCGCCGGCAACACCGCGACCGGCACCGCCTGGCCGCGGCCGACGACCGACAAATCGCCGCGCTTGCAGGTGCAGGAGACCGACTACGGCTTTCGCTACGCGGCCATTCGCCGACCCATCGCCAACGCGGCGACGCACGATTATCTGCGCGTCACCACCTTTGTCGCGCCGTTTCACATCATGATCCCGCCGAACAATATTTATAATGTTTATCAGATGTCGGTGCCCGTCGACGACACGCACAACTTCATCTACATCTGCGCCTGGAGCGATCACGGCGCCGGCGTCGATCTTGAGGCGTGGCGCAAATTCACGGGAACCCAGCTCGGCATCGATCTCGACAAGACCTATCGCAAGTTGAACAATTTTTCGAACCATTACGGCCAGGACCGCCAGCAGATGCGGCTCGGCAATTTCACCGGCATTCGCGGCTTCCCCAATCAGGATATCGCCATGCAGGAAAGCATGGGCGCCATCGCCGATCGTTCGGGGGAAAGACTCGGGGCGAGCGACATCGCCGTCGTCGAGTTCCGCCGCATCATGATCAAGGCCGTGCGCGAATTCATGGCGGGCAGGAAGCCGCCGGGATCGGGCGTGAAAGCGTCGGATTATCCGAGCTACGGATCGTGGGAGCGGGTCGTGCCAAAGTCCACGGACTGGCGTGGGTTCGAGCCTTATCCGCGCCGGCAGGCCGCCGAATAAGCCTGGGCTTTACGATCAGGGCCGGACGCCCGGCCCTTCCATTTTCATGTCGTTGGCGCGCTGCATGAGAAAGGCTTCCAGCGCGGCAAAGTCTTGCGAGCCGTAATCGTATGAAGCGGCCCGCATTCCCGTCATGCAATTGCGCAGGCGGCGTTGCAGCGAGCCCATGGTCTGCCATTCGAGGCGGTACACCGGATAAGCGGTCGGGTGCGCCTGCGGCACCAGGGCGCCGGCGAGTTTGCGGCCGTGGTTGTCGTCGTGACAGATGGCGCAGGAGAGATTGAGCTGGCCCTGTCGCCGGTTCCAGATTTCCCTACCGCGCGCCACGACATCTTGCGTTTTAGCTTCCTGCGCAATTGAAATCGGCGCGCCCTTCGACTGCCGCGCGATGAAACTGGTCAGCGCCAGCAAGTCCTTGCTTTCGCGCGCAAAAGCCGCCGACTGCTGGCGTTCCGCGCGGCATATGTTGATGCGGTCTTCGAGATCGACCGGCTGGTTGCGCGC
>JANYDZ010000529.1 GCA_025363375.1 Hyphomicrobiales bacterium | reverse complement strand
CCCAGCAACTCGCCACCTATATCGGCTGGCTGATGCACCGCACGGCGGGAGGCCTGATGGCCGGCGGGTTGTTCATCGCGCCGGGCGTTGTTTCGATCATGGCGCTGAGCGTCATTTACGCCGAATGGGGAAAAGTCGGCGTTGTGTCGGCCGCCTTCTTCGGATTGACGGCGGCGGTGCTGGCGATCGTCGTCGAAGCCCTGGTGCGGATTGCCAAACGGGGACTGAAGACGCCGGTGATGCGCGTCATGGCGCTTGCGGCTTTTATCGGCATCTTCTTTTTTGGAGTGCCTTTTCCGATCATCATCCTGTCCGCCCTGCTGATCGGCTATGTCGGCTCGCGCATGGGAAGCGCCGCCTTTGTCGCGGCGGGGCACGGCGGCGCGGGGCAGGATTCCGACAGTCTGCTGGGCAGTGAACTGCCTGAACATACAAAGCCGTCGGCGGCGCGCGCGCTCCGGGTCTGCATTCTCTGGCTGGCGCTCTGGCTGATTCCGGTCGGCGCCATTCTGATCGCCTTCGGTCCGGACAATGTTTATGCGGACATCGCGGTGTTCTTCAGCAAGATGGCGGTCGTCACTTTTGGCGGCGCTTACGCAGTGCTGGCCTACGTCGCCCAACAGGCCGTCGAGACGTGGCATTGGGTTTCGCCCGACGAAATGCTCAAGGGCCTCGGCATGGCGGAAACGACGCCGGGACCGCTGATCATGGTGCTTCAGTTCGTCGGCTTCATGGCGGCGTTCCGCGATCCTGGCGCGTTGTCGCCGCTTGTGGCGGGCGCGCTTGGCGGGCTGCTGGCGACATGGGTCACCTTCGCGCCGTGTTTCCTCTGGATATTCCTAGGCGGACCTTACATCGAAAAACTGCGCGCCAACAAAGCCCTCTCCGGAGCCATGGCGGCGGTCACCGCCGCCGTCGTCGGCGTCATTCTCAACCTCGCGATCTGGTTCGCGATCCACACGATCTTTCGCAAAACCTTCGCCGTCAACGCCTACGGATTGTCGTTCGACGCGCCCGTTTTGGCGAGCGTCGATATCTGGAGCCTGTTGCTCGCGCTTGCCGCCGCCGCCGCGATTTTCCGGTTCAAGATCGCAATGATCCCCACGCTCGTGGCCTGTTGCGGCGCAGGCGTCGCCCTGTTCCTCGCCGGAGCCATCTAGTTCAAAGGCCCGCCGTCAATTCGCAAGGGGTCGCGCGCAATCTGGATCACAGTTCAACCCTGACAATGGAGACGCAAAAATGACCGACAAAATCGAACGACGGGATTTCATTCAGGGAGCGGGCCTCGCGGCCGTCGCACTGGTTGCGCAGCCCGCGGTCGCGCAAACCGCGGCGTTGAGCGGACCGAAATTTGTTTATGAGCCCAAACCCATGTCTTTCGATCCAAAGGCGATCAAAGGCATTACCGAGAAAATTCTGGTCAGCCATTATGAAAACAACTACGTCGGCGCGGTGAAGCGGTTGACCGCCATCTCAGCGCAAATCGCCGATCTTGACTACGCGAAGGCTCCCAATTTTCTGGTCAATGGGCTCAAGCGGGAAGAATTGATCGCCACCAATTCCATGATCCTGCACGAGGTTTATTTCGACAGTCTTGGCGGGGGTGGCGCGCCGACCGGCGCGCTCGCGGACGCGATCAAACGCGATTTCGGCGGCCTGGAGCGTTGGCGCGCGGAGTTTTCCGCTGTCGGCAAAGCCGAAGGCGGCGGCTCCGGCTGGGTGCTGCTGACCTATTCGACGCGCGACAAGCGCCTGGTCAATCAATGGGCCGCCGATCACACCAACACGCTCGCGGGCGGACGCCCCATCATCGCGTTGGACATGTACGAACACGCCTATCACATGGACTACGGCGCGGCGGCGGCGCGATATGTGGACGCCTTCATGGAGGCGATCCGCTGGGACGACGCCGTGAAGCTCTACGACCGTTATGCGCGCGAGAGTTGAGCGCGCAACAAGGAGGCGCGTTTCGATGAAGATACAAGCCGCCGCTGTTGCGAGCGCGATGTTGCTGGCCTCTTCCAGCGCGTTTGCCCAGGACTTCAGGACGATTGAACTTGCGAGCCCCGCGCTCAAGAAAGGGGCGGCCGTCGACGGCTGCCGTCCCGAAAAAACCGGAAGGGCCGGGGGACCCGTCCATTGGCAGGTGTTCAAACCCGCCGGCGAAAAGTCGGGAGCGACGATCGCCGAGACAAGCCGGGAACCCGTTGATCCCAAATATCCGATCTGCATATTCGACAACATCCGCGCGACCGACGTGGAAATCTCGGTCGACCTGACGCCGCTGGAAGGCGACATCGACCGCGCCGGGGGGCTGGCGGTGCGGGTGATTGATCCCAACAATTATTACGTGGTTCGCGCCAACGCGCTCGAACACAACGTCCGTCTCTACCATGTCGTCAAGGGCGCGCGCGACCAGTTCGCCGGAATTGCCGAAAATGTGTTCTCCGGCCGCCCGCAACAGCTCAGGCTGCGGGTGGAAGGCGATCGCTTCACGGTCGAATTCAATCACAGGAAACTGTTCGACGCGCGCGACTCCACGTTCAAAGGTTCTGGCGCGGTCGCGCTCTGGACCAAGGCCGACAGCCTGACGGAGTTTTCCAATCTCACGGTTAAAATTCTCAAGGACTGAGACATTGCGTCGATTATTGCCTCTGTTCGTCGCCGCGACGCTCATTGTCGCGGCCGCTCGCGCCGATCCGAAATCCGAAGGATTTCGCAAATTGAACGGCGCGCAAATCAAGCAGGCTTTTTCCGGCCGCGCCTTCAGCGATGAAATTCATTTCGCGTTCCGTTACCTTCCCGGCGGCGCGATTGAAGGGTCTGGCATGGGCAAGAAGGTATCCCGCAAATGGCGGGTGGCGAAAGATGATCTCTGCGTCACCGACACATCCGGGGAGAATTGCTATGCGATCTGGAAAAAGGGATCGGCGGTCAAATTTGTATTCGGCGAGGACGCTCTCGTCTTCGTCGAGGGCGTCCTGAAGTAGCGCGCCCCGCTTCGATTTAGGATGGTCTATGAAAAAATACAAAATCAGAAAATAGTCCTTGACAGCGTCGCGCTGATCCGGTAGGTTTCCCGCACACTCCACAAATCCCCCCGAAGGCCGGCGCGAAATGCTCCGGCCTTTTGCTTGAAAGGCATCCGCGCAGGCCCTGTGCCTCCCCTCCCTGCGAAGCGAGGAATGGCTGGAGCAAGGCTTTCGTTCAGTAAAAGGCTTGATGTGGGTTTCCATGTTGCGCGGAGGACCCCACCCTTGCCACTCCCCGTGAAGCACGGAGAGAGAGGCTGAGGGGTGTTGAATAAAAATTTCCTAAAATAGAAAATAGTCCTTGACAGCGTCACGCTGATCGGGTAGGTTTCCCGCACACTCCACAAATCCCCCGAAGGCCGGCGCGAATGCCCCGGCCTTTTCTTTCAGGAGCTCTCCAATGTCTGGAGCCGACGCGTCGGACCCTTCCAATTCAGTCCCTTCCGGTCTCGAACCCTCCGATTCCGCCGCCCGCGTCACGCGCGCGAAGGGCCGTCCCTTTGTGGCGAAGCCTCTGCCGCCCGATGAATTGCTTGCCGAGGTCCGGCGGGCGGTCGAGATCGATGGATTGCCGCTCCGTGCGGCGGCCGAGCGGCTCGGGCGTTCGGCGCGCTGGCTGGCCAACTTTGCGACAAAGGCGGGCTGGAGTCTTCCTTTCCGTCAACGGCGTCTGGAGAAGGCGAAGGCAAAAGCGCCGGGAAAATCGAACCGCGGGAACCGCGCGAAAAGCGGCGCGCTGTCGTTTGAACGCGCCGCGCGTTCCGTCTGGCGCGCCATCGCCGTCCTGACCGACGAACTGGACGCTTTGCTGGCTTCCGGCGTCGACGCGGACGAAATCGCCAAACGCTCGGGCGTCATCAACAAACTCGTCGCCGACGCGCGGCGCAACGGCTTGCGGAAGGGCGACGCGCAATTGACCGGAGATGCGCATGAATACGCCGGCCCCGCCGCTGCCGATACTGCCCTCGACATGGCCCGGCTGCGAACACATCTGGTTGCCGCAATCGTTGAAGCGCTTGCCACCCATCCTGGTCCCGAAAGTGCTGGAGAGCCTGGACGACGGCAACATCCAGACGTTCAATGAACTCTGGCAATCGCGCGCGCGCTTCGATCAACTGCCGCCCTTTCGCGCCAACAACCTCGACGCCTGGTCGCAATGGCTCGTCATGGGCGGGCGTGGCGCGGGCAAAACCCGCGCCGGCGCCGAATGGGTGCGCGCCTGCGCGCTTGCCCACGAGGGCTTTGCGAAAACGCCCATGAGCCGCATCGCCATTGTCGGCGAGACCATGGCGGATGTGCGCGATGTCATGATCGAGGGCGTGTCGGGTCTGCTGACCATTCATTCAAAATGGGACCGCCCGACATGGGAGCCCTCGCGCCGCCGGCTTGAATGGCGCAACGGCGTCATCGCCCAATGTTTTTCGGCCGAGGATCCCGAATCGTTGCGCGGCCCGCAATTCGAAGGCGCCTGGCTCGACGAGTTCGGCAAATGGCGCCATGGACAGGAGTGTTTCGACATGCTGCAATTCGGTCTGCGCCTGGGCTTTCATCCCCGGCAAATCATCACCACCACGCCGCGCCCCGTGGCGCTGCTGAAACGCCTGCTGGACGAAGGCCGCAGCGCCGTCACGCGCTCGCCAACGCGCGCCAACGCGGCGCATCTGTCCGCTGATTTTCTCGAAACCATCAGGCAGCGCTTTGAAGGCACGCGGCTGGGACGCCAGGAACTCGACGGCGAGATCGTCGAAGAGCGCGCCGACGCCCTGTGGACGCGCTCGATGCTGGAATGCGCGCGTGTCGAGGCGCCGCCGCCGTTGCGTCGGATTGTTGTCGCCGTCGATCCGCCGGCGGCCTCCCACAAGCGCGCTGATGCCTGCGGCATCGTCGCCGTCGGGCTCGACGCCGAGGGGATTCTTTACGTGCTCGCCGACGACACGCTGGGCGCCGCGCGTCCGCACGCCTGGGCGCAAAAGGCCGTGGCGCTGTATCACCGCCTTGAAGCCGACGCGCTGGTGGCCGAGGTCAATCAGGGCGGCGACATGGTGGCCGCCGTGATCGCGGAAGCCGATGCATCCGTGCCCGTGCGCAGAGTGCGCGCGACACGCGGAAAGTTTTTGCGCGCGGCGCCCGTCGCGCAGCTCTACGAGCAGGGCAGGGTGCGTCACGCCGGCGCCTTTGCGAAGCTGGAAGATGAAATGTGCGATTTTGCGGCTGGCGGGCTTTCGAACGGGCGGTCGCCGGATCGGCTCGACGCGCTCGTGTGGGCGGTGACGGAGCTGGCGCTGACGAAGCAGGCGGGCGAGCCGCGCGTGCGGCGGGTGTGATTTAAAGCGCCGCGGCCGCGCGCGCCGCTGGCGGGAACAGTCTTCTCCCGCGCAACGGGAGAACGGCTTTCAGCGCAGCCCAATGCAAAAAAAACCAGAGGTCCCCATGCCATCCTTCCTCTCCCGCCTGTTTACGGCGGCGGCGCCCGCGCGCGCCATCGATCAAAAGGCTTCCCGCGCCGGCGCGCTGCTGGCGCTGCATTCGGTGGGCCTCTCGCGCTACACGCCGCGCGACAATGTCGAACTCGCCCGCCATGGCTACGAGCGCAACCCCATCGTCCACCGCTGCGTGCGCATGGTGGCGGAGGCCGCCGCCAGCATTCCCTGGCGCGTCTATGTCGGGCGCGACGAGCACCCGGAACATCCGGTTCTGGCCTTGCTGGCGCGGCCCAACCCCAGCGATGTCGGCCCCGCGTTTCTCGAAGCGTTGATCTCCAATCAATTGCTGTTCGGCAACGCCTATGTGGAAGCGAGCCTCGTCGATGGTTCCCCGCGCGAACTCTACGCGCTGCGGCCCGACCGCATGCATGTGGCGCCCGGCCGCAACGGCTGGCCAACCGCCTATGAATACACCGTCATGGGCGACATCATCCGCTACGAGATTCCCGTGGCCGGCGTCGCGCCGATTCTGCATCTCAAGCTTTTTCATCCGCTCGATGATCACTATGGCTTCGCGCCCCTGCGCGCCGCGCAGAACGCGCTCGACGTGCACAATGCCGCCGCCGGCTGGAACAAGGCTTTGCTCGACAATTCCGCGCGTCCCTCCGGGGCGCTGGTCTACACGAGCCCGCAAGGCCTTTCCGAAGAACAATTCGACCGGTTGAAAGCCGAACTCGACGAAAACTTTTCCGGCGCCCGCAACGCCGGTCGCCCGTTGCTGCTCGAAGGCGGGCTCGACTGGAAGGCGCTTTCGCTGTCGCCCAAGGACATGGATTTCATCGAGGCGAAATCCGCCGCCGCGCGCGAAATCGCGCTCGCGTTCGGCGTGCCGCCGCTGTTGCTGGGCCTGCCCGGCGACAACACGCGCGCCAACTTTGAAGAGGCCAACCGCGCCTTCTGGCGCCAGACGGTGATCCCTCAGGTGGCGCGCATGCAGAAGTCGTTCGCCGCCTGGCTGCACCCGGCGTTTGGCGATTTCGTCTTCGACTACGACGTGGACCGCATCGACGCTCTGGCGTCCGAGCGCGTGCAGGAGTGGACGCGCATCGGCGCCGCGGATTTTCTCACGGCGGACGAGAAGCGCGAGGCGGTTGGTTATGGGCCGATGCCGCGCATCGGCAAAGAGTTCGACGCTGTGAGCGTCGATGTCGGCAATTCCGAACTCGGCGCCGGCGGCGGCTCGACCGACGCCTCCACGGGCGCCGCGCCGGGCAACAACGCCGGCGCCTGGCAAAACCAGCCGCGCGTGCCGGCGGGGAATTCGGACGGCGGGGAGTGGAGGGGTCAAAAGCGACGAGTTTCTGAAAAATCGCATTCTCACCGAAAAAATCGAAAGTCTGTTTGTGACCGTAGGGCTCGAAAGAGCGGGAACGTTCCCATCAATGGAGGCGGCGAACAAACTTGTGAATTCAACTTTGTCGCAAAACCAGTTGATCATCGACAAGGTTGCCAGCGGCGACTTGCAGCAAAGTTTTGTGACAGCGGATTTCAGTACGCCGACCGGTCGCGAAGCCTATGCCCCAAATGCTCGCACGCAACCGATTATTCGCGATACATACGGTGTCGGCGTTGCTATTGTGCACGATCCCATTGCCCGAAACGGGTTCACGGTTGTCACCGCGTATCCGCTCAATCGACAGGAGCTGGAAATGCCTGTTCCAGATGAGTTCAAGAAGCTTTGCCTCAACTTTCATCAAGACTGCTTTGTAATCCACGGCACCGTGGAACGCGTGATTGCCTCGGCGCTTGAAACGATCGATGAAGTTCAAGCGCGACGGATCACATTGTTTCTCGACGACGTACTTGAGCATGGCGGAAACAAGGATGAACTACGCAACATCTGGGCCCATTGTCCGGTTGAAATTCGGTTCCTGAACGGCGATGGCATATTGCATTTTTTCCGCGAAATCCAGGCGCAGATTCGCTCCGCCTGATTGATTTTGCGTCAAGGATTGTCGTTCCGACCGTAACTATACCTTCGCTTGCGCGGCCCTCGGGCGCTCTCGTCTACACGAGCCCGCAAGGGCTTTCCGAAGAACAATTCGAAAGGTTGAAAGCCGAACTCGACGAAAACATTTCCGGCGCCCGCAACGCGGGGCGGCCCTTGCTGCTGGAAGGCGGGCTCGACTGGAAGGCGCTTTCGCTGTCGCCCAAGGACATGGATTTCATCGAGGCGAAATCCGCTGCCGCGCGCGAAATCGCGCTCGCTTTCGGCGTGCCGCCGCTGCTGCTGGGCCTGCCCGGCGACAATACGCGCGCCAACTTTGAAGAGGCCAACCGCGCCTTCTGGCGCCAGACGGTGATCCCGCAGGTGGCGCGCATGCAGAAGTCGTTCGCCGCCTGGCTGCAACCGGCGTTTGGCGATTTCGTCTTCGACTACGACGTGGACCGCATCGACGCTCTGGCGAGCACGCGTGAAAAGAAATGGGCGCGCAATGGCGCCGCGGATTTTTCGAGAATCGACGAGTGACGCGGGGCCGGGAAGCGTCGGGGATTGCGCGCGCCGCAAGGACGAAACGGACAGACCATGACCGAGATTACCCAGTCTTTCATCGAGCGCGGCGATCTCGCGCATCTGGCTTTGCTGCTGTGGGCGGGCGGAGCGTCGAGCCTGCTGGCGTGGAGCCTGCGCGAGCTGGCGGCAGCCAACCGGCGCTTTGACGAGTTCGTGCGC
>JANYDZ010000518.1 GCA_025363375.1 Hyphomicrobiales bacterium | reverse complement strand
AGGCGGCGATATCGCGCCTCTACGGTGGAATCCATTTCCGCGCGGCGAGCGAACTTGGCCTCGAACAAGGCCGCTGCATCGGCGCCTATGTGAACGCGCTCAAGACAAAGAAATAGGCGATGCGGACTTTCCTGACAGCTTCTCTGCGGGCCGGGGTCGCCGTCCTCGCTTTGGCGCGGCCGGCCCCGGCGCAAGAGACTATCGCCGACCCCAAGGCCGTCGCGATTCCGCGCTTCGCGGACGAGACGGCAAGTGCTGGCATCGACAGCGTCTACAAGGGCGAGTGGCAATACATGGTCGGGGGCGGCGTCGCCGCGTTCGATTGCGCGGGCAGCGGTTTCCCCTCGCTGTTTTTCACCGGCGGAGAGGCCAAGGGCAAATTCTATCGCAACGTCAGCGCGCGCGGCGGCGCGATCCGCTTCCAACAGGAGACGAGCGGCCTCGAACAGCCGAACGTGATCGGCGCCTACCCCATCGACATCGACGGCGACGGCGTCACCGACCTGGTCTTACTGCGCGTGGGCGGCAATGTCCTGATGCGCGGCCTCGGCGGCTGCAAGTTCGCACGCGCCAATGAGCTCTGGGGATTTGAAGGCGGCGATTCCTGGTCCACCGCCTTCGCCGCGACCTGGGAGCGCGGCGCGCATTGGCCGACTGTGGCTATCGGCACCTATGTCGATCGCCGCGAGGAGATCGCGCCCTGGGGCACGTGTACCGACAACTGGTTGTTCCGCCCGGCGATGGTCGGCGGCGCGCCGCAGCGTAAATTCGCGCCGCCCGACCCGCTGAAACCCAGCTTCTGTTCGTTGTCGATGCTGTTCAGCGATTGGAACAAGTCCGGCGCCCCAAGCCTGCGCGTCGCCAACGATCGCGAATATTACGAAGGCGGCCAGGAACAATTGTGGCGCATTGAGCCCGGAAGAACCCCGGCGCTCTACAGCGAAGGCGAGGGTTGGAAATATCTGCGGATCTGGGGCATGGGCATCGCCAGCTACGATCTCAAGGGCGACGGCTATCCCGCCTATTTCGTCACCAGCATGTCCGACAACAAACTCCAGACATTGGAGGCGATTCCGCCCAACGGCGGGCCGCGACCGTCCTTCAAGGACGTCGCCTATCCCATCGGCTTGACGGCGCACCGCCCTTACGCCGGCGGCGATCTGCGTCCGAGCACGGCCTGGCACGCGCAATTTGAAGATTTCAACAATGACGGCCGCGTCGATCTGTTCGTCACCAAAGGCAATGTCACGGCAATGCCGGACTTCGCGCAGAAGGACCCCAACGACCTCTTGCTGCAAACGCCTGACGGCAAATTCCAGGAAGCCGGCGAGGCCGCCGGCATCGCGACTTTCGACAACGCGCGAGGCGCCGTGATCGCGGATTTCAACCTGAGCGGTCAACTCGACATCGTTGTCTCCAACCGCAATGCGCGCGCGAGATTCTGGCGCAATCTGGGAGTCAATTCCGGTCACTGGGTTGAATTCGATCTGCGCCAGCCCGGAGCGAACCGCGACGCGATCGGCGCGTGGTTGGAGCTTCGCGCGGGCGGCAAAGTCCAGCGCCGTGAAATCACGATCGGCGGCGGCCATGCCAGCGGCCAGCTGGGATGGCGCCACTTTGGTCTCGGCGAAATGACGGAGGCCGAAGTGCGAGTCGTGTGGCCGGACGGCGTCGCCGACGAATGGCGCAGGGTGGCGGGTGACAATGCTTATGTTCTTGAACGTGACAAGCCGGCCCTGTTGTGGCCGACGAAGTGAGCGATCCGGAAACGCGTCGACTCGGGAACCCCCTCCAAAGTCATCGCGCGAGGCCCTTTTCAAAGGCTTAAATTGGCGCGCCCGGAAGGGTTCGAACCTCCAACCCTCGGTTTCGAAGACCGATACTCTATCCAGTTGAGCTACGGGCGCCGCGGCGGTTCCTTAGCATGGCCGGCGGGCGCGGCGAAAGCCCGGCGCGGCCGCGCGACGTAAATGCCCGCCATGATCAACAGGCCGCCGATCGCCTGCATCGGCGAGATCGGTTCGCCCAGCAGAAGGTAGGCGAACAGCGCCGCCGCGACGGCTTCGAGAAAGATCACCAGCGACGAAAAATTCGCCGGCAACCGTCCGAGCGCGATCGACAGCAGTCCCTGGCCGCCGGCATGGCTGACCCAGGCCATGCCGAGCAGCGCCAGCGCGCCCTTCACGCTGGACGGCGCGAATCTGCCCTCGGCGAGCGCCGCGGCGAGCCACAGCCCCGCCGCGGTCACGACGGAAGCCTCGAACGTCACCCGCGCCGCGCTGGTTTCCCGTCGCGCCGCCTCGACGGCGAGGAAATAGAGCCCGAAAAATACGCCGGTGGCGATGCCGAACCCGTCGCCGATCGCGCCCTCCGGCCGCAGCCGCAGGCTTTGCGCCAGCAACGCGGCGCCGCCGATCAGACACAGCGCGAGCCCGAGCAGGATCTCGCGCCCGGCCTTTTCGCCGAACAGCATCCAGCCGAAGGCGACGACCCAGATCGGCGCGGTGGTGGCGAAAAAGGTCGCGTTGGCGACGCTCGTGCGCAGAATCGCGGAGTGCCAGAACAAGAGGTCTCCGG
>JANYDZ010000513.1 GCA_025363375.1 Hyphomicrobiales bacterium | reverse complement strand
GAACAGCGCAACCAGACCTTGCTCTGGGTGTTCTCGCTCTGAGAGGGCGGCCTCGTGAACGCCGGGCCGAACCCCCGGCGTTTGTACTTCAGCGGCGTCAATGGACGGGGGATCGAATGAAAATGCAAATTTCCATTTCGCAGTCGGTGGCAGGCAATATGTCGGCATCCACTCGGGTCTGAGTCCGATCGCCAGGGGCAAGAATGTCAACTCGCCCGAATTGAAGGTGCAGCGCAACCAGACCTTGCTCTGGGTCTTCGCGCTTTAGTCCCGAACCACGTCATTCGATCCCCAGGAGGAAACGCCATGCAACGAATTTCCCAAACACTCTGCGCCAGCGCGCTCGCAATGCTCGCCGCCTCGCCCTCGCCGGCGGCCGACGTAACGCCGCAACGCCTGCAATCGCCGGAGCCGCGGAACTGGCTGCAAAATCACCGCACCTATGACGGCCAGCGCTTCTCTCCGCTGGACAAGATTTCCAAAGCCAACGTCAAGGGCCTGAAACTGGCCTATGCCGTCGCCATTGGCGGCGCTTCGCCCAATGAAAATCTGCAAGCGACGCCTTTGGTCGAAGACGGTTACATCTTCGTCGTCGATCAATGGGGCGTTCTTTACAAGATCGACGGCCGCGACGGACAAACGCCGCGCATCGTCTGGCGCATGGACCCGGGACAGGAGAAGCTGCCGCTTTCGAACCGCGGCGCGGCGCTCTCGGGCAATCTCGTCATCTCCGTCGCCAACGCGCCGGCGCGCGTCATCGCCACCAACAAGGACACAGGCAAGGTCGTGTGGGAAACCAACATGCACGATCAGCCTGATCTGCAATTGACGGCGGCGCCTCTGGTCATCAAGGACAAGATCATGATTGGCGCGGCGGGCGGCGACCGCGGCGTGCGCGACTGGATCGCCGGTCTCGACGCCGCGTCCGGCAAGGTCTTGTGGAAAAAATTCGCCATTCCCGCGCCGGGCGAACCGGGCAGCGAGACCTGGAAAGACAAGAACAACGCCTGGCAAACCGGCGGGGGCGCCATGTGGGTGACCGGCACTTACGATCCCGCTACAAACCAGACCTTCTGGGGCACCGGCAATCCCGTGCCCATGTTCGACCCGACCTATCGCCCGGGCGACAATCTCTACACCAACAGCGTGCTTTCGCTGAATCCGGACGACGGCAAGATGAACTGGCATTTCCAGTTCACGCCCGGCGATATGTGGGATTATGACGAAGTCGGCACCCACATCATGTTTGACGCGACCGTGAACGGCGCGAAACGCGCGCTCTTTACCCATTCCGCGCGCAACGGCTATCTCTACACGTTCGAGCGCCAGAACGGCCAGCACGTCGTCTCCAAACCATATTTCGAGGGCGTCAACTGGACCAAGGGCATCGACCAGAAGACCGGAAAGCCCGTCGATTATGATCCCGGCAAGGACCTGCAGACCTACGCCGGCGTCGCGACCGTCACCTTGCAGGACCGCACCAAGCGCATGTGTCCGTCGCCCTCGGGCGGCAACAATTTCTGGCCGACGAGCTTCAGCCAGAAGACGAACATGCTGTACATCTCCACGCTGACGGTTTGCGGCGACCTGACGCTGCGGCCCGAACTCTCCAACAAGGAAGGCGACTGGAAGGGCGGCTCCTACAAGGTCGCGGACCGCTGGGAATCGCAGATGGTGATCGCCGATCCGCTGACCGGAGAGACCAAAAAGCGGACGTCGATTCCCTACGCGAATTATTCCGGCAACCTGTCGACCGCCGGCGGCCTCGTCTTCACCGGCTACAACGACGGAACCTTCGTCGCCTACGACGATACGACGCTCGACCAGCTCTGGAAGATCAACATAGGCTCCGGCTTCAACGCGCCGCCGATGAGTTTCGAGGTCGGCGGCAAGCAATACATCGGCGTTCTCTCCGGCCTCAGCGCCATCGCGCGCGGCAAGAACGCCAACACGCCGGAGCTCAAGGAACAGCGCAACCAGACCTTGCTCTGGGTGTTCTCGCTCTGATCGGCCGCAAAACAAACCGGGGAGGGCCAAGCGACGGGCTCTCCCTTTTTCACGACAGGAAGCGAGCTTGCTTCACATCCCGCCAAACGGACCGGACATATGAAATCATTATCGCGGCCATCCATGCGCGCGCGCCTTCTCGCGGGTTGCGTCTTCATCGCCGGCATGTCCGCCATCGGCGCCCAGGCGCAGGACACGTCCTTCGGCCAGCGCGTCTATCAGGACAAGGCCGATTGCAAATTCTGCCATGGTCCCGAGGCCGACGGCCGCGGCGACCCGCGCTCGCCCGGCGCCGCGCCCAACCTGCACAAAACCATTCTCGACAAGGCGCAGGCGATCGAAGTCATTGCCTGCGGGCGCCCGGGCACGGAGATGCCGCATTTCGACAAATACGCCTATGACGACGACACGCCGTGTTACGGCATGAAGGAAAAGGACGTCGGCAAGGATAAACCGCCGGATCCCCATTCAACGCCGTTGACGAAGCGCGAGATCGAGGCGGTCGTGGATTATCTCATCGCGACATTCGTGGGGAAGTAATTCTACTTCGCCACGATCTCAAAGCGCACGACGCTCTCGAACATGTTGGTGGTCTGCTTGCCCGAGCGCGGATCAAACCGCGTCTGGCCGGCCTTGCGCAAATGCCGCGCCAGCATCGTGGTTTCGCGTCCGTCGTCGAGCGTCTTCGCGCACCGCTGCTTGAAAAAAATGCCGTCGACCGGCGTTTCGCCCTCCTCGGGTTTGAGGTCCTCGCAGGCCCAGTTTTCGCGCCCGAGGCGCGAGAGCAAAAAATTCTTCAAAAAATACGCCTCCTCGCGCGCGGAATCGTAACGCGGATCGCTGACGATGCGGATGCCCTTCATGATCCCGGCCGCGTCGATCAGCGCCGAAGCCACGATCGGAAAACCATAGGTCTTGGTGCCCGCGTATTGCTCCATTTCAGCCGTGAGATTGTTGGCGCGCGCCCAATATTCGAGTTCGTCGTCGTAGCGGAAGTAAACTTCGCGCAGGCCGCTTTCCTCCGCCTTGCAACGTTTGAAGTCCGCGAACCCCTTCAACGGCAGCGACGGCGCGCCGCCGCCCGTGCCGCAGGCGTAGTCGACAAATTCATCCGGCAATTTATCGACGCTCGTCCCGAAGGCGAGGTCCCAGATTTCCGCGCGTCTG
>JANYDZ010000437.1 GCA_025363375.1 Hyphomicrobiales bacterium | reverse complement strand
AGCTCATCGAGTTTCATGAGTTCATCGGATTCCAGCGAGTTGCGCCAGCCGCGTCGCGCGACAAAAGCTCTGAGCTCAAGCACGAAGCGGGATGTTTGGGAATCAGCGAGAGCAGCGCTCGCCCGCGCGCACCCGTTCTCGCGGCGAGCCACCGCGGTTGCAAGCAGCGCGTCGAATCCAGAGTCACGACCGTAATGCGCGACAGGCCCGTCTTCCACAAGCGCGATAAAGACATCCATGTCCCGCGTCGGCCCAAACGCGGCGGCCAGAGATTTGGCCTGCGCGCGAAAATATTCAAATTGCGGATTGGGCAACGCGCGATTGAATATCGAAAGCGCCGTCCGCAGGCGACGCAAGGCGACGCGCATCTGGTGGACCGGTTCAGTCTTGCGCGCGCCGTCGAACGCCGGCCAGTTGGCGGTGAATTGCTCGAGACATTCTCCTGTGACGATCTCGATGATTTCGTCGAGGCTCGCCTGCGCCGGGGTCTCCGGCGCGCGGCTTCGGCGCTCGCGCGGGGGCTGGTCGATCGCCAGCGAAAATCCTCTTTCGGACTTTGTCAGCGGCGCCAGATTCAGGCCATGTTCGCGCGACATCACTTCGGCGAATTCGTAGAGCGCAGCGATTTCGCCCCTCTTCAGTTCGAGCTCAAGTTCGCGGACGGTCATATGACGGTCACCCGCGAAGATCGCCCCGATGTCGAGCGCGACCTCTATCGTTGCGCCGCCGAAGTTGACGAGATGCGCGCGGCGGTTGATTCGCGTGATGAATTGCGCGAGCAACGGCTCACCGCCGGTTGCCGCGTGCAATCTTTCCGCGAATTTGGGCGGCAGGGCCGCCACATCGGGTTCCATCGACGGCAGCCGCGCTTCAAATTCGCCCCGGATATGCGAATTGAACGCTTGTTGCTTCCATTTCAGCGTGGCGACACAACGGTTGAAGACTTTGCGAACGCGGAACACGTGGTTTTTGCCGCGCAAGGCGCCGTCGGCGGTGTCGAAATAGGTCGACATAAGGTTTCGGGCGCGCGGCTTTGATCCTGCGGCTCCGCCCGCGACCGCCTCAAACGCCGATTCAACCGCGCCGCGCTTGCCGATGAGCTTCAACTCAATTTCCCGCGCCGCGACGGCGGGAGGATTCGACGAATCTGGAATTGCCGAAGCAAGGCTCGCGGCAAGCCGACGCTGCGTCCTGGACTGGTTGGCGTTGTCGCTCATTAGTCTCACGCTGACGACCGCACGGCGTCAAAACGCGCCGGCTCCTCCAAATTGGGCACAATCCCCCGGTTGCTCCGTCATAATCAACTGATTTGTTCACCGGCGTGCTGATCAAACACGACATCAAGACCAGCATGGACGTCAAGGGCGCATGAGCCGACGCCCGTGCTAGAGCCTTGACGCACACACCGGACAAAGCTTGCTTCAACCGATAGTTCAGCGCGATGTCCGCCTGAACTTTTCGCCTCCGCGCGTTTGTCGCAAGTCCGCTCTGCCTGCGCCCTCCCTGCATCGGGACAAACGCGCGACGATCCGGTACAACCCGGACTTGATGGAACACCACTTAATCTTTCGCGGGAAATTGTGCAGACAAATGGGGCCGGCTCTCTCCACGCCCGTCAGACACGTCGAGGCGGCCTATCGGGTCCGGTACATTTTGCGTCCGCGATTCAGACCCTGTCCGCTTTCACCTTCTCGTCACGCCTGACGCCGCGCGGCGCGCCAGCATCCGGGTGAGCGGATATTTCTGGTCGCGGCGAATTTTTCCTACGCTGTCACGAAACTGTCACGAACCATGCTTAACCACGTCCGTGAATTTCCGGGAATGTTGAAACGATGAATCTTCAAACTGGATTTTCCGGCGTGGTCGCCTGTCTTGCCCTGCTTGCGTCGCCTGCCGGCGCGAAGGAAGCCTATCACTGGGTTCAGTACACAGCCGGCGGTCTTGAGGCGCGCGCCATTTCCGATGCCGGAGCTTGCCCTTCGGCGACGCTCGACGGCGCAAACTCGGTCATGACGACCCGCGCCGCCCCAGGCGAAGATTATGGCGTAATCGTCTGTGCGATGGCGATTCCGAAAGGCGTGAAAACGGCGACGATTGCGGACGTCCCACTCGCTCTGCCAAAGCAGCGGGCTGATCGCATCCTGCTCATCGGCGACACGGGTTGCCGTCTTAAAGGCGCGCAGGTGCAGGCTTGCAATGACATGAACGAATGGCCATTCCGGCTCGGCGCCGACGTAAGCGCGACTCTGAGGCCTGACCTCGTCTTGCATGTGGGAGACTTTCACTATCGCGAAAGCGCTTGCCCAACGGGCAATGCCGGTTGTGCCGGGACGCCTTTTGGCGACACCTGGGACGTGTGGCGTTCCGACTTTTTCATTCCTGGCGATGCGCTTCTGCGCGCCGCTCCGTGGATCATGGTCCGGGGCAATCACGAGGAATGCGAGCGCGGCGGCAAGGGTTGGGCGCGCGCGCTCGATCCCTACGCATTCGATCCATCGACGGGCGTCTCTGGCTGCCTCGGGCCGGCGAAACCCTACATGGTGGATATTGGCGGCGTGACTGTTCAGGTGATGGACGTTTCCACAGCGAATGAAAAGGTCGATGAGAAACAGGCCGCCTTCTTCCGGGAACAGTTCGCCGCGGCGAAGGAAATTCCCGGCCCGGTCTGGCTGGCGTTCCACCGTCCCGTGTGGGCGATGGACGATGTAAAAAACGGCGTCGGCAGCGGCGACAACAAGACGCTCGCCGCAGCTGCGAAAGGCGCTGTGCCCACAAACGTGCAAAGCTTCATCTCGGGCCATCTGCATACGTTCCTCGCCCTGAGCTACGTCGAAGACTTGCCGGCGCAGATCGTCTCGGGGCATGGCGGCGACGACCTCTCGCCGAACGCTCCCGAAAAGGTCGTAGGCATCCAGGTCAACAATGTGAACATCAAGTCAGGAATCGGAAAACCGATGATTTTTGGCTTCTCCCTGCTTGAACGCGATCAGGCCGACGCGTCCGGCCTGAAATGGACGCTTACGGGCCTTGACACGAAGGGCAAGCCTTTCGCGAAATGCCGTATCGACGGGCGTTCGGTGATTTGCGACTGAGGTTTCCATCAATCGTGTTGTCCCAATTCGACAAGATGCGACAATACCGTCATATTTACGTTCCTTGTTCCTTTGCAGACGGGCAAGTCCAGCACCTGCTTCTTGCCTTTGATTTGATGCGAAGAATCAATTGCAGTTCGCCGCAAGCGGCGTGCGAAGCAACATTAAAACAGCGGGAATACAGGCGGCATGGCGGGTTTTGTCGACGACGGCGCTGACGAAGATTCGGTTGGACGGATCACGGAAGCGTTGATCAATGCGTTGCCCGACCCGGTGCTGATCATCGATGGCGGAACGCGCGTCGTCGTTTCCAACGCGCCGGCGCGTGAAGTATTCGCCGGCCTCCGCAACGGCGATGCGCTGGCATTTGCGGTCCGTACGCCCGGCGTGCTTGAGGCCGTACAACTCGTGCTTGCCGGAGCCGACCGGCAAACTGTCCTTTGGCATGAACGCACGCCGGTTGAGCGCTTGTTCGAGGTGTTCGTTTCGCCGTTCGCTTTGCATGGGCGGACGCACGCGGTGCTCGAATTGCGCGATGTCACGGAGGCGCGGCGCGTAGAGCGTATGCGCGTCAATTTCATCGCCAATGTGAGCCACGAGTTGCGCACGCCTCTGACCTCGTTGCTCGGCTTTGTGGAGACGTTGCAAGGCCCGGCGCGCGACGACCCGATAGCGCGCGAAAAATTTCTCGCCATCATGAGCAAGCAAGCGCGGCGGATGGCGCGTTTGGTCGATGATCTCCTGGCTTTGTCGCGCATCGAATTGAACGAACATGTCCGCCCTCAGACATCCGTTGATCTTGTGTCGGTCGTGCGCCACATAGCCGACACACTGGAACCCATGGCGCGGGATGCGGGCGTCGCAATCAAGATCGACATGCCTTTGCAGGCGAAGATTTCGGGGGATCGGGACGAACTGATCCGGCTTGCGGAAAATCTCGTCGAGAACGCCATCAAATATGGCGGCGGCGCCCGGATGGCGCCCGTTGTGGACATCCGCATATCGCAATCGATCGCCGGAACCATCTTTACGGTGTGCGACAATGGTCAAGGCATAGCGCCCGAGCATTTGCCCCGCCTTACGGAGCGGTTTTATCGCGTCGATACACCTCTAAGCCGAGCGCGTGGCGGCACGGGACTGGGACTTGCCATCGTCAAACATATTGTAGCCAGACACCGTGGACGCCTTGAAATCGAGAGCCAGTTGGAACAGGGGACGCTGTTTCGTATTTTGTTTCCAATGGATGTCAATAACAATGAACAACAACAATGACATAAGACGTCATAAAATCGTCGTTCAGGAGTCGTAAAACAGAAATGCAAAGGGCTTAGTGAAGGCGCGGAACCAGATGGCGAAAGCTAGTTGTTTCCAGCACAGACCTCCACAAACCCGAGAGGCGTTTCGTATGACGTTCAACAATATTCTCAGCCTTGCGCTCGTCGCAGGCATTGCAACTTCCGCCGCCACGTCGACGCGCGCGGCCGACATCACGGGAGCAGGCGCCACTTTCCCATTCCCCATCTATTCGAAATGGGCTGACGCCTACAAAAAGGAAACCGGCGATTCCCTGAACTACCAGTCGATCGGTTCGGGCGCAGGCATCAAGCAAATCCAGGCGAAGACCGTAACCTTCGGCGCGAGCGACATGCCGCTCACGGTTGAAGAACTCAAGAAAGACGGGCTTGTGCAGTTCCCGATGGTCATGGGTGCGCTGGTTGCCATCGTGAATGTCGAGGGCGTCAAGTCCGGCGATCTCACGCTCGATGGCGCGACGCTCGCAGACATCTATCTTGGCAAGGTCAGGACCTGGGATGACGCCGCTATCAAAAAGCTGAACCCCTCGGCCAAGCTTCCTACCGCCGCGATCACGGTCGTGCGGCGCTCGGATGGTTCCGGAACCTCGTTTGTGTTCACCGACTATCTCTCGAAAGTCAGCGCGGACTGGAAATCGAAAGTCGGCGAGGGAACCGCCGTGGAATGGCCCGTTGGCGTTGGCGCCAAGGGCAACGAGGGCGTCGCCGGCAATGTCGGGCAGACGAAGAATTCGATTGGCTATGTCGAATACGCCTACGCCAAACAGAGCAATCTTGTTTACACCGCGCTTGTCAACAAAGCGGGCAAAACAGTGAAGCCCGGCAACGCTTCGTTTCAGGCTGCGGCGGCCAACGCCGATTGGGCCAAGGCGCCCGGCTTCTATCAGATTCTGACGGAACAGCCTGGCGAGGCGTCGTGGCCGATCACGTCCGCGACATTCATCCTGCTGCACAAGGAGCCGAAGGACAAGGCCGCCACAGCCGCCGCGCTGAAGTTCTTCTCCTGGTCTTACGAGAAGGGCGGCAAGATGGCCGAGGAACTCGACTATGTGCCGATGCCCGATGCAGTCGTCAAGTTGGTCAAGACGAGCTGGGAAAAAGACATTAATTCGAAATAGCCGACTCGGGGGAAGGGGCCGCGCTCCCTCCCCCGAAATCACGGACAGGACATGACGTGTCGTTGAGTGAAGCAAAAAACAATCATGACCCTGGCGAGGCTGACTTGAGTGACATTGCGATTGAAGACGTTGGCGCGGCCAGCGTCGATAAAAACGACCGCGCCCGGGCGCTGGCCTCTTTCAAGCGCGACGACCGCGTTTTCTATTGGTTGACCCGCCTCTCCGCGCTCTGCGTTCTCGCCATCCTGGGCGGCATCATTCTGACCCTCATTGTCGGCGCGTGGCCGGCGATGCGAACCTTCGGGTTTGAGTTTTTGTGGACGCAGCGCTGGGCGCCGCAGCTCAAGCCGGAACCCATCCTCGGCGCGCTCGGGCCGCTCTACGGCACAATGCTTACGTCGTTTCTCGCCATGCTGATCGCTGTTCCCGTCGGGCTCGGCATCGCCATCTTTCTCACCGAACTTTGCCCGCAAACATTGCGGCATCCCATCAGCCTCGCCATCGAACTACTCGCGGGCGTGCCTTCGATCATTTACGGCATGTGGGGATTTTTCGTGCTCGGGCCGTTTCTGGCGGACACGTTTCAACCGGCGATGATTGCGACGTTCCAGCATATTCCCGTTCTCAATTCCATTTTCGCGGGGCCGCCTTCCTATCTGAGCTTGTTCAACGCTTCCTTGGTTCTGGCGATCATGATCCTGCCGTTCATCACAGCCATCTCGCGCGAGGTCTTCAACACCGTGCCTCCCATGTTGAAGGAATCCGCCTACGGACTCGGTTGCACGACCTGGGAAGTGATGCGCCACGTCGTCATCCCCTATACGCGCGTCGGCGTCGTCGGCGGTATCATGCTGGCGCTGGGCCGCGCGCTGGGCGAGACCATGGCGGTAACTTTCATCATCGGAAACTCCTTTCGGATTTCGAGTTCGCTGTTCGCGCCCGGCACGACGATCTCGGCTGCTATCGCCAGCGAGTTCGCGGAGAGCGATGGTTTGCATCAGTCGTCGTTGATTCTGTTGGGGCTGTTGTTGTTCGTGTTGACCCTGTTCGTATTGACGGCGGCGCGTCTGCTGCTCATGCGCCTCGAACGGCGGGAGGGCGTCGCATCATGAACCCGATTTACATGCGCCGCCGCCGCGCCAACGTGGGCATCACGGGCCTCTGCATAGCGTCCGCCGCGTTCGGACTGATCTGGCTTGGGCTCATTCTCTTCACGTTGCTCTGGAACGGCCTCGCGGGGCTGCAATGGAGCGTCTTCACGGAAATGACGCCGCCGCCGGGTTCAACCACGGGCGGCCTCGCCAACGCCCTGATGGGATCGCTGATCATGGCCGGCATCGGCGTCGCCATCGGCGCGCCGCTTGGCATGTTCGCGGCGACTTATCTTGCCGAGTACGGCAAACATGAAAAGTTGAGTTCGTTGATCCGCTTCATCAACGACATCCTCCTTAGCGCGCCGTCGATCATCATTGGCCTGTTCATCTACGGCGCGGTCGTCGTGCCCATGGGCGGCTTCTCGGCGCTGGCGGGCTCCCTGGCGCTGGCGGTCATCGCCATTCCCATCGTCGTGCGGACGACCGAGGACATGCTCAACCTCGTGCCGACGCCCTTGCGCGAGGCGGCATCGGCGTTGGGCATGCCGCGTTCCTTGATGATCCGGCGCATCGCCTACAAAGCGGCGCGCACCGGCATCATCACCGGCATCTTGCTCGCCACCGCGCGGGTCGCCGGCGAGACCGCGCCGTTGCTCTTCACGGCCCTCAGCAATCAGTTCTGGAGTCTGGATTTGACGTCGGCGATGGCGAACCTGCCCGTCAGCATCAACAATTTCGTGCAAAGTCCCTACGCATACTGGAAACAGCTGGCGTGGACTGGCGCATTGATTATCACGCTCGCGGTGCTCGCGCTGAATATCAGCGCGCGCATCCTCGGCGCTGAAAGGAGCAAATCGTGAACGATATGTCGGCATCCCCCGAAGCGATCAGCGCGGCTAAACCGCAGCCGATCAAAATCGCGGTTAGCGGCCTTGATTTTTTCTATGGCTCGTCGAAGGCGCTCAAGAGCATCAACGTGCCGATTTACGCCAATATGGTGACCGCCTTTATCGGGCCTTCCGGTTGCGGAAAGTCAACGCTGCTGCGTGTGCTGAACCGGATTTACACGCTTTATCCGGGCCAGCGCGCCGAAGGCCGGGTCTCGATGGACGGCGAGAATATCCTCGATTCCGCGATCGACGTGAATTTATTGCGAGCCCGGGTCGGCATGGTGTTTCAAAAGCCGACGCCGTTCCCGATGACGATTTACGAAAACATCGCTTTTGGCATCCGTCTCTACGAAAACCTGCCAAAGAGCGAACTCGACGGACGCATCGAGGCCGCCCTGCGCGGCGCCGCTTTGTGGAACGAGGTCAAGGACAAGCTGAACGCCAACGGGATGAGTCTTTCGGGCGGTCAGCAGCAACGCCTGTGCATCGCACGGTCTGTGGCCATCCGTCCGGAGGTCATTTTGCTGGACGAACCCTGTTCGGCTCTGGACCCGATTTCGACCGCGAAAGTGGAAGAACTCATCGATGAGCTGAAGGCGAAATATACGATCGTCATCGTCACCCACAACATGCAGCAGGCCGTTCGTGTTTCGCAATACACGGCCTTTATGTATCTCGGCGAACTCGTGGAATTCGACGAAACCACAAAAATATTCATGACGCCGCAGAAGAAACAGACACAGGATTACATCACGGGACGCTTTGGCTGATCCCCGCAGGAGTATTCAACGTGACCGATCACACCGTCAAAGCCTACGATGAAGAGCTTTTGTACATCGGGCGTAAGATCGCGGAAATGGGCGGAATTGCCGAGCAGATGCTCGTCGATTCGATGGACGCGCTTGCGCGGTTCGACGGCGATCTCGCCAAGCGGACGGTCGCGGCCGACGCGCGGCTTGATTTGCTTCAACGCGAAATCGA
Source organism: Hyphomicrobiales bacterium (assembly GCA_025363375.1). GTDB lineage: Bacteria > Pseudomonadota > Alphaproteobacteria > Rhizobiales > Beijerinckiaceae > Terripilifer. The sequence continues at coordinate 2,932 of JANYDZ010000437.1, read as the reverse complement.
AGAAAAGGCCATCCTTACCATTGCGCGTCGTCAACCCATGGCCGTCGATCTGCGGCAGCTCATGAGCGCCATCCACATCGCCAACGATCTTGAGCGCGTGGGGGACATGGGCAAGAATATCGCCAAGCGCTCCCTGAAAATCGCCGACGATCCGCGCGCGCCGCGCGCGATTGTCGGGCTCAAGCGGATGAGCGAACTCGTCTCGCACCAGCTCAAGGACGTGCTCGACGCTTATGCGCGCCTCGACGCGGACCGCGCGGATATCGTCTGGAAACGAGACGCTGAAGTCGATGCGCTTGAGGACGTCGTGTTCCGTGATCTTCTCACTTTCATGATGGAAGATCCGCGCAATATTTCTTTCTGCACGCATCTGCTGTTCTGTTCCAAGAACATTGAGCGAATCGGCGATCACGCAACGAATATAGCTGAAACCGTTCACTATCTCGTCACCGGACATTCGTTGCCCGTGGATCGCCCCAAGGGCGGCGCGGGCGAGGGAGAAAAGCGCAGTTCGGCTTTATAAGCGACGTTCAAGCAGGGAATTCCACCCGTGAATGAGTTTCAGATGCTCAACGCAACAGGACAAATGGGACGCAGAGAAAGCGCCGGCCTCCGCGTCATGATTGTCGAGGACGAGCCCTCGATCGCGATGTTGCTCGCCTACAATCTGGAAGCGGCGGGCTATGTTGTAGAGCGAATTGAGCGCGGCGACGAAGCCGAATTGCGGTTGACGGAGGAGCCGCCGGATTTGCTCATCCTCGATTGGATGCTGCCGGGCGTTTCAGGTCTGGAGATTTGCCGCCGGTTGCGCGCTCGGGAACAAACGCGGATGCTGCCCGTCATCATGTTGACGGCGCGCGGCGAGGAGAAAGAACGCATTCGCGGCCTCGCGATCGGCGCCGACGATTATGTCGTCAAGCCATTTTCGGTTCCCGAAGTGATGGCGCGCGTGCACGCGTTGCTGCGCCGGGCGAGCCCGGAACGCGTGGCGATGAAGCTCGTGCAGGGAGATCTCGAACTCGACCGTGAAACCCGCCGCGTCCACCGCGCCGGTCGCGAAATTCACCTGGGGCCGACGGAGTTTCGCCTGCTTGAATACATGATGGAAAAACCGGGTCGGGTTTATTCCCGCGCACAACTGCTCGATTCCGTCTGGGGCCAGTCAACGGAAATCGACGAACGCACCGTCGATGTCCACATGGGCCGTCTGCGCAAGGCGATCTCGCGGGGACGCCAGGCTGATCCCCTGCGCACAGTGCGGGGCGCGGGTTATTCGTTCGACGAGACGTTCGGGCGGGATTAATCAAGTCCCGCAACCCATCAGTACGATTAGCAAAATCCGCGCCTAATCAGCCGGCATCTATTTCAAACACCAGCGATTGACTGTAGCGGCGTCCGTATTCGTCGCGCACGTTGATGATCGCGCGGTGAAAGCCTTTTGCGAGGTCTTTCGGCAGGGAGGCCGACCAAAGGTGCGTGCTCTGCGTCGCCTGGACCCAGGGTTTCGCTGATATTGGATTCATGGCGAATAGATATTGTGTGAATGGATCGACGCGCGCGACACGCTGCATGGGAAGAGGTTCGCCGTTCCCCGTCGACAGAGTCACTTCTGTCAAGGGTCCGCCGTCGAAGACGTTGACGAGAACTTTTGCATGGCTGGCCTCATGGGTTGCGAGCGCTGTCGCGCGTTTGCTCGGCGGGGCCCCGTCGGCGCGAGATCGGTCGCAATCCAGCATAATCCGCATTTTCGGATTTTCGCGCGAAACAAAGCGCGTCGAAAATCGCGCGCCGTTGATCGCCAAGACATAGTAGCCATTGGGAGAGCCGTCGCAACATTGGGCCAGAGGTTGCCCGTCGGAATCGAAGGGGCCGCTCCACCAGGAGCCCGAAACGGCGGCAAGCACCTGGTGGTGGTGAGGCGCGGGCGCGCGGCATCCATCCTCGGCGCCGAGATAATGATGCTCGCTTGCGTGCATATGGCCGGAGAAACTCACGGCGGGCCGCGAGCCAAGCAATTGCAACAACTGACCGCGGTCTCCGGTATTGCAAGATGGGGAGTCCTTCTCCGAGCAGACAAGCGGAATATGCATGCAAAGCACAATGAGCGTTTCGGTTGGCGTATTCGCAAGAAGGTTTCGAACGAAAGCCAGTTGCTCGTCGCCGATTCCGCCCTGGTATCCAGCAGCGCCCGTGCAAGTTCGTTCCCAACGAACATTGTCCAGCATGATGAACATCGCATCGCCAAACGCGAAGGCGTACCACGGCGGGCCAAAGACGCGTTTCCACGTCTCGCGCGCGAAACGCTGGTCGTTGGATTCGTAGTTGAGATCGTGATTTCCCGGCGCATTCCACCAGGGTACGCCAATCTGGGCCATCATGAGATTGTATTTGTCGTAAAGGCCCAAATTGTCTGACATGACGTCGCCCAAAGTGACGCCGAACGCGGCATTGGTCGCGGCAAGTGGACTGACAAACCCCTCGAGCAAATAGTCCAACTCCGCGGCATCGGCCGGCTGAGGGTCCGCAAACATCAGAACCTCGAAACTTGCGGGTTCCGGGGCGCGTCTTAGCGGAAAATCCAGACTGTCAGGCATAGGACCCGTCGGCTCGACTCCGGACCAGGCAAGCCCAAGCGGCGCGGGCGACCCTTCGGGTTGATGAATGTGATAAAAGCGCGGCAGTTTAGTCAGGGGATCAAGTGGAGTCGACCAGCCCTTGGGCTTGATGACAAAAATGGCGCTGCCGCTTTCCACAGTCAGGTGATAGCGGCCGTCCCGGTCGGTTTTTGTGATGTCCCGTCCATTTGAAACAAGGACTCCGGGGACGCCGGGATCGCCGGGTTGCCGCACGCCGGTTGCGCCGCGGTCCTCGAACACAACGCCGCGCGCGATCTGTTGCCTTTCATGCAAGGCGCTTGCGGGGGAGGGTGTGG
>JANYDZ010000428.1 GCA_025363375.1 Hyphomicrobiales bacterium | reverse complement strand
GGGTTCGACCAGATCTCCGGTTACGTGCAGGGCTCCGCCAAAATCGATTTCACGGGACGCGGATTTTCCATGGGCGCCCTCTCCTTCGCCACCGCCAACGGCAATACGCAAGTCACCTTCGGCGGCGACCGCACGCTGGTCTATGGCGTCGCCAGTCTGGTGGCGGGGGACTTTATTTTCTGAGGCGGGATTGCGCGGCGGGAGCCGGATCGTCGCCTTCGCCGGATGCGGCAGCCGGCCCTGCGGCTTTGTTTTTTTCGACCGCGCGCGAAAAAAGCTGCGCGCCTAGAACAGCGTGCCCTGTTTCTTCTCCGCGCCCGCTGGCCGTGGCTTGCCGGCGGCGGCGGATCCGCCGTTGACCGTGACCCCCAGCGCCCCGTCGGCGAATTCCACCTGAAGCCGCGCGCCGGCGCCGATCCCCGCCGCTTGCCGCAGAGGCTTGCCTGCCGTGTCGCGAACCAGGGCGTAGCCTCGCGTCAAAACCTTCTTGTAACTCAATGAATTCATGAGATTGTCCAGACCGGCAAGCCGCTCCGCGCGGCGCCGGTTGGCGGTCCGCAGCGCCGGTTCGAGGCGCCGATGCAGGCTGAACAGCCGCTCCCGCCGCGCCTCGTTCGTCTGAAGTTCCAGCCGCGCCCGCCCCCGCAGCGCGCCTTCGAGGCGCAGGCCGAGGCTGCGCAGTTTCTCCTGCACGCGGGCACATTCGGCCTGCGGAGAATGGCGCGCCAGTTTTTGCGCGGCGCTCCCCAGCCGGATTTGCCGCTCGCGCATGCCCGCCGAGAGGCGCCCGGCCAGCCTTTCGCCGGCCTGATCAAGTCTTTGACGGGGCAGGGAAATCAGCTCTTCGCCCGCCGGCAGGGCGCGGGCGGCGGCGCGCAACTCAGCCTTGCGGCGCTCCAGATAGCGCCCCGCGGCGCCCGCGTGACGGCGAGCCAAATCATTGATTTGATTGATGAGTTCGCTGCGCACCGGCACGCACATTTCCGCCGCGCCGGTGGGCGTTGGCGCGCGCAAATCGGCCGCGTGATCAACGAGCGTCCAGTCGGTCTCGTGCCCGACGGCGGAAATCAATGGAATCATGGAGTTGGCGGCAGCCCGCACCACGATTTCCTCGTTGAAGCTCCACAGGTCCTCCAGTGAACCGCCGCCGCGCGCGACGATGATGACCGAGGGGCGCGGTATCAGGCCGGCCTCGGGCAAGGCGTTGAAGCCATTGATTGCATTGGCGATTTCCACCGCTGACGTGTCGCCCTGCACGCGCACCGGCCACACCAGCACGGGCCGCGGAAAGCGGTCGGCGATGCGGTGCAGGATATCGCGGATGACCGCCCCGGTTGGCGAAGTAACGACGCCAATGATTTCAGGTAGATAGGGGATAAGCTGTTTGCGCCCGGCGTCGAAAAGCCCCTCCGCCGCGAGCATTTTGCGCCGCGCTTCAAGCTGCGCCAACAGCGCGCCGACTCCCGCCGGCTCGATCGACTCGACGATGATTTGATAGGCGGACTTGCCCGGAAAGGTCGTTATTTTTCCCGTGGCTATGACTTCGAGCCCTTCTTCCGGCCGCACCCGCATGCGCCCGTAAACGCCTTTCCAGATCACTGCGTCGATCCGGGCGGAAGCGTCTTTTAACGAGAAGTAACAATGGCCTGACGAATGCGGTCCGCGCCACCCCGAGACTTCGCCGCGCACCCGCACAAAACCGAACTGGTCCTCGATGGCGCGTTTCAGCGCGCCCGAGAGTTCGGAAACGCTGACTTCGGGCGCGTTGGTGGCGGGGCTTTCAACCATGGCCCAGCATGGCGGATTCGGCGCGGCGCGGCAAACGATGCGCGTGCCCGACGCGGGACGCACTCTGAGCCCGGGCTGATCGCCGCGCCAAAACAAAACCGGCGGATGTCTCCATCCGCCGGCTTGATGTTCACGAGCGAGCGTCGGCGCTACTTCGCGCCCGGCGCCGCCGCCATCTTTTCCTTGGCGTAGGTCACGCGGTAGATCACATGGTTGCCGTCGTCGGTGAACAGCAGCGCGCCGTCGGCGGCGAAGGTCACGCCCACCGGGCGGCCCCAGACGTTCTCTTCGTCGCCGGCGGTGAAGCCGGTGACGAGATCCTGATATTCACCGGTGAGCTTGCCGCCCTTGGCCGGCAAACGCACGATCTTGTAGCCGGTGCGCAGCGCACGGTTCCAGGAGCCGTGCAGAGCCACGAAGGCGTCGCCCTTCCACTCCGGCGGGAACATGGCGCCTGTGTTGAAGACGACGTTCAGCGGCGCCGAATGCGGCTGGAACAGAACGTCGGGCGTCGTCACCTTTCCCTTCAGGTCCGGGCGCGGGCCGCCGCCGGGGCGGGTGTCCTCGTGGTCGCCGATGTAGTACCAGGGCCAGCCGTAGAAACCGCCCTTTTTGATGCTGCTGACATAGTCCGGCGGCGTGTTGTCGCCGAGCAGATCCCGCTCGTTGGTGGCGCAGAACACCGTGCCGGTGCCCGGCTGGACGGTCATGCCGGAGCAATTGCGCACGCCGGAGGCGTAGATCTGCTTGTTCTTGCCTTCGGGCGTGTAGGTCAGGACGTTGGCGCGCCATTCCTCCTTGTCCCAGGCGGAACCGACGATATGGTCCTTCTCCCATTTCTTCAGGTCGGCGGGCTTCTTCTCCATGTCGTCGGCGACATTGCCGGAGGAGCCGACCGCCACATAACGGGTCTTGCCGTCGGGCGAGAAGGCGACGTCGCGCGTCCAGTGGCTGCCGCCGACGGCGAGGTCGGAGACGATGGTCTCGGCGGGGCCCGAGGCCGTCGCGTCGCCGTTCTTGTAGGGGTAGCGCACGACCTTGCCTTCGAGGCCGACATAGACCCACCTGGGGTTCGGGCCCGGCGGATAAAAGGCGATGCCGTAGGCGTCCTTCAAGCCGTCGGCGAAAGTGGTGATGGCCTCGGCCTTGTCGCCGGCCTTGTTGGCCTTGATGACGGAAATCTTGCCGTCGGGCCGGCTTTGCGAGACGAACAGATCGCCGTTGGGCGCCGTGCGGATGACGCGCGCGCCGGTGACGCCGGTGGCGAATTCGCCGACCTTGAAGCCGGGCATGGTTTTGATCTGCGCGTTGGCGGGTTTCGGCACGACCTTGGAGCGGTTCGGCGTCGAGGGGGTGGTGCCGGGGGCGACCACGTCCTCGGGGCCGATCTTGCGCATCAGGCCGGGCGCGTCGGTTTTCCAGTCGCCATAGGCGGAATTGCCGCCGCGCGAATCCAGCGCCATGGCGGAGCCCGCGCCTGTGATGAGAGCGGCGCTCGATGTCGCCGCGAGGAATATGCGTAGTTTCATGTGGACCTCCCTGACACGCGGTCGATGTTCGACCTTGAAGTGTGGAGGGATCATCGCGCGCGCGCGCGCGGGGGTCAACCGACTTGACTGACCGACTTGACTGGCTGCTTTCCCGCTTGCCAATGGCGCCCATGGGGAAGGCCGCGTCACGCGGCCACGCGCCCGGCTTGCGGCGTTGACGCGGCGTCGCGTCCGATTTGCCGCAAGGCGTCGACCATCGCGTCCGTGAGATCCGCGTCCGGGAGACCCGCGTCGACTTCCGCGTGCGCGTCGAATTCCGCGCGCGCCGCCGCCAGGATTTTGGCGTCGCCGAGT
>JANYDZ010000419.1 GCA_025363375.1 Hyphomicrobiales bacterium | reverse complement strand
CCGGAACGCGCCCGGCGCCGAAAGCCGCGCGATCTCCACATTGTCGGACACTGTGTAATTGTTGACGGCGACGTAGACGGAATCGATTCCCTCGCCGGCGTTCTCGACGATGACCGCGTTGACATCCTCCACGACATATTGGTCGTTGCCGGTCCCGCCAGCCATCGTGTCGGCGCCGCCCTGACCGCGGATAATGTCGTCGCCGGCGCCCCCGCTGAGGCTGTCGGCGAATGAGGAACCCCACAATGTATCGTTGCCGCCCTGACCGGAGAGGGACGAGGCCGCCGACTGATTGGCGACCAATACGTCGTCGCCCCCGTCGTTTCCCGACAATTGGGTCGCAGTTCCGTAGAGACGGGCTGTCTCGACATTCGCGGCCAACACCCAGCCGTTGACCGAAACCCACGCGGTGTCGGCGCCCTCGCTGAAATTTTCAACGACGACTTGCGACACTCGATCGACAAAATACGTGTCGTTGCCAAGGCCGCCGATCAGCGTATCGGCGCCGCCGGAGCCGCCGGAGATGAAGTCGTCGCCCGCGAGGCCCGAGACAATGTCGCTGCCGGCGCGTCCAACCAGATTGTCGCCCTGCGGCGTGCCGTTGATGATGTCCGTCGTGCCGTTGATGGCGACGCCGACGCTGGTCAAAGTCCCGTCGAACGCCGAAACGGTAAACGTGTCGCTCACGGATTGCCCGATATCCAGCGCGTCGAAAGCCGAGTTCGCGGCATAGGTCCAGACGCCCGCCGCCGTAATCGAGAAAACGCCGTTGGCTCCCGCGACATTTGTCTGCGCGATGAAAGTGGCGGGACTGTCGGCGTCGGAAATCGACAAGGTTCCGCCCGTCGTCAACGGCGCGTCCGTCTCGTCCAGGGAAACCGCGGCCGAAGAAAGGACCGCCGGAATGTTGTTGCCATTGGCTCCGAGCAGGAAACTCCCGGCGAACCCGTCGCCGACCGCGCTGGTGGTCAGCGTCAGGGCGAGCACGACCTGCAGGCCGTCGACATGCTGGAACGCGCCGAGGTCGAGCGCGTGATTGGCGAAAAAGACCTGCGCCGCGGCGGCTGTGTTGAAGGTCTGATTGACGACGGCGACGCCGCCCACGGACGCCGAGAAGTTCAGCGAAGCAAAGCCGTTGCCGAGCACTTCGTCGCCAACGAGGCCGACGATCAGATGGCCGCTCAGGCCGGAGGCGTTGAGCGTGAACGTTTCGGCGCTGTTCAAGGTTTGCAAGCCGCGGGAGCCGGCGAGCTCCGCGCCGCCTTGCGCGCCGTATGCAAGGATCGTCGCCAGCGGACCGCCGAGCGACGCGTTGAGCGCCGCGTTGCCCGGCAGCGCCAGCAGCGCGCCAACGAACCCCGCGTTCGGCAACGTCGTGACATAGGCGAAGTCGCTGGCGGCTCCGAGGTTGGAGAGCTGCGGGGACGCCTGATTTTGCGCCACGCCAGCCGCGTTCATGGCGCCGGCTCCCGTCGCGTCGGCGCTGGCCGCGACGCTGGCGACCGCGCCGCCGGAGGTCGTGGCCGCCGCGTGCAGCGTTGTTGTACCGCCGTTGCCATTGGCGTTGGCCTGCGCCCATGGTCCCGTCGCCGTGGCGCTGGCGTTGGCCGCGCCCTGTGTCAGTTGCGCGCCGCCGAAGCCGCCGGTCGCATTCGCGGCGACGATCAGCGGGCTTGCCGCCAAGGCGGTCCCGGTGACAAGGCCCGTGGCCGTCGCGCTGGCGTTGCCGCCCGCGCCCTGGGTTGAGATCAGCGCGCCGAGACCGCCGGTTCCGCCGATGGCGACGGCGGTGACCACGGCGTTGACGCCGCCGGCGCCGTTGGCCAGCGCGAACGCGTCGCCGCCAGATCCCGAATCGCCGCCCGCCGCGCCCTGCCCGCCCGCGCCGCCCGTCGCGTTCGCCCTGACCGTCGCAACGCCCGTTGCCGTGCCCGAGGCCGTCGCATGGGCATCGCCCGCCGCGCCGCTGACGATGCTCAATCCGCCCTGGCCGCCCGCCCCGCCGGTCGCGGTCGCGTTTGAAGTCGCCAGCGCGCCGCCGGTCGCCGCGCCCGTCGCCGTCGCGTCGCCTCCCGCGCCAGCCGTGCCGCCGATGGCGGCGGTTCCGCCGAACCCGCCAACCGCCGTGACATTGGAGGTGACCTGCGCCGCGCCCGCGACGGTCGCTGCGGAGGTCGCCGCGCCGCCC
>JANYDZ010000384.1 GCA_025363375.1 Hyphomicrobiales bacterium | reverse complement strand
TGGCGGCGCTGTTTTGCGCCGACGCCCGGTCGGCGGAAGTGCGGCTCGCCGCCGGACCGCCGTTTCGTCCGGCGCTGGCGATCCTCATTCCCGCGTTTGAAAAGGCCAGTGGCCACAATGTTTCGCTTGACGTCGTCAATGGCGGCGCGCTGATTCAGCAGGGCGCGCAAGCCAAGCCCTTCGACCTGACGATACAATCTTCGGGCGACATCGAAGCGATGAGCAAGGCGGCTCTGCTGGGCGATGGTTCGGCCGGCAATTTCATCCTGTCGAACGTGGCCATGGCGGTTCGCGCGGGAGCGTCGAAACCCGACATCTCCACGCCCGACGCGCTGAAGCAAACGCTGCTCGCCGCCAAATCCATCGGCCGCAGCGCCGGCGCCAGCGGCGTCTTTTTCATGGCGGCGGCGCAGAGAATTGGCGTCGAGGACGCGATCAAATCGAAGGTGCGGATCATTACGGGTCCCGTCGGCGGCGGCGTCGCCACGGGCGAAGTGGAAATCGGCGCGCAACAATTTGGGGAATTGCTGCCGGTCTCCGGGATCGACATTCTTGGTCCGCTTCCCGCGGCGGTCTCGCCAAAGATCAGCTATCGGCTTGCAAACGGCGCGAAGTCCGGCGACGGGGCCGCGACGAAAGCTTTGCGCGACTATCTCACGTCTCCCGCCGCGATGAAGGTCATGAAAGAGGCGGGCTACGAGCCCAATTTGCCTTCGCCATAACAGGCACGGGACAATCGCATGACGGCTTCGGCGACGCGGCGCGCCCTCCTCGCCGGCCTTGGCGCCGGCTTTGCCGCGCCAAAAGCCGCGCGCGCGCAGATCATGCGCGGCAAAACCATCCGCATCATCGTGCCTTTCGCCGCCGGCGGCACATCGGACGTTGTCGCGCGCATTCTGGCGGACAAGCTGGCGCGCCTGTGGGACGCGGCGATCGTCATCGAGAACAAGCCCGGCGCCGGCGGCAATATCGGCGCGGAACAGGCGGCGCGCGCGGCGCCAGACGGCGCGACGCTGTTGCTGACTTCGCCGTCGCTGGCGGCGAACCAGTTCCTTTACAAGTCCATGCGCTTCGACCCGCAGGCCGATTTTGCGCCGGTCTGCCTGCTCGCCGTCGTCCCCAACATTCTCATCGTCGGCAATCACGTGCCGGCAAAGTCCGCCGCGGAACTCATCGCTTACGGCAAGGCCAATCCGGGAAAACTCACCTTTTCCTCGGGCGGCGTCGGCACGTCGATCCATCTGGGCGGCGAATTGTTCAAGATGCTGACCGGCGTCGACATGGTGCACGTCGCCTATCGCGCCACCAGCACGGCGTTGCAGGACATCATGGCCGGGCGCGTCGATCTCATGTTCGACAACATCACCAATTCGCTGCAGCACGCGCGCGCCGGCTCGGTGCGCGCGCTTGGCGTGACCACGCCCAAACGTTCGGCCTTCGCGCCGGAGCTTGTTCCGCTCGCCGAGACCGTGCCCGGTTTTGACGTGAACGCCTGGTACGGGCTCTTCGCGCCGGCGAAAACGCCGGCTGAACTCGTCGAAAAAATCTCCCTCGACGCGCGCGCCGCGCTCGCCGACGGCGAAGTCCGCGGCAGGCTTGAGACGCTCGCCGCCGAGCCCATGGGCACGACGCCGGCGGAAATGGGCGCGCATCTGCGGCGCGAAATCGCGCTCTGGGGCGGCGTTATAAGACAGGCGGGCATCAACCCGGAATGAGGCGCCCCGCCGACTTCGCACGGACTTTGGACCGACTTTGGACGAGGTGGACACGCGCGCGGCCTCGACTACAATCACGGCGCACCAGGGGAGACGTTCATGCGGATCAATCGTCGCGCGTTCACAAAATCTTTGGGCGCGGGCGTCTTTCTGCCCGCCGTCGGCCGCGCGCAAGGCGCCTGGCCTTCCGGCCGCGCCATAAGGCTCATCGTGCCGTTTCCGCCGGGCGGCGCGACGGACGTCGTCGCGCGCATCACCGCCGACAAGCTGGCGCGCATGTGGGGCGTCGGCGTCGTCGTCGAGAACAAGGCGGGCGCGGGCGGCAATATCGGCAACGCCGAGGCGGCGCGCGCCGAGCCCAACGGCGACACGATATTGATGACCTCGCCGGGCATCGCGACGAATTCATTTCTCTACGACAAGATCAGCTACGACCCGCTTGGCGACTTCACGCATGTGTCGCAGGTGGCGTTGCTGCCGAACATTCTGGTCATGCACCCGGACAAGCCCTTTAAAAACGTCGGCGACATCATCGCTTACGCCAAAGCCAACCCGGGCAAGCTGAGCTACGCGCATTCGGGCGTCGGCACGACGATCCATCTCAGCGGCGAATTGTTCAAGTTCATGACGAAGACCGACATCGTCCCGGTGCCCTATCGCGGCTCTTCGCCCGCCTTGCAGGACCTCATGGCGGGCCGCACCGATTTCATGTTCGACAACATATCCTCGTCGTTGGCGCAGGTGCGCGCCGGAACGCTGAAAGCCCTCGCCGTCACCACGCTGAAACGCTCGCCCTTCGTGCCGGATCTGCCTGTTGTCGCGGACACGCTGCCGGGCTTCGACGTGTCTTCATGGTTCGGGTTCTCGCTGCCGAAGAAGACGCCCGAGGCGATTGTCGCGAAACTCGCCGCCGACACGAAAACCGCGGTCGGCGATCCCGAGGTGAAAGCCAAACTCGAGGCGGCGGGCTCGGAAGCGGTGGGCTCGACGACGGCGGAATTCACGGCCTTCGTGCGGAAGGAAACGGAAGTCTGGGGCAAGGTGATCAAGGAAGCGAAGATCAAGGCGGAGTGAGAATTCACCGCGCCTTTTTCACATAGGGACCGAGCTCCCTCACCGCGGCCTCCGCAAACGAATTGTCGACGACGTCCTCGATGCGCACGTCGCCTTCGAGATCGCCGGTCATGCGAAAAAATTCGAGATCGGCGCGCAGCGACTCGATATTGTTCCTGCCGTCCGGATGCAGCCCGCTGGGCGCTATGCCGCGGTGCACGGCGGGGTCCTTGATTTCCGTCGACGCCACGAGGATGGCGACAATCTCGTCGGCCGCGGCGCCTGCGAGTTTGCCGTTGGCGTCGAACGCGTCGTTGTATTCGCGCGCGCCGCGAATATAGGCGCGCATGAATTTTCGCGCCGCGTCCGGACGCTCCTTGATGAATTTGCCCGTGAACAGGATCGCGGCGATCTGCTGCCAGGGATAGATTTCATCGCTGCCGGCGACGCGCACGGCGATCGCCCTGCGCTCGGCCTCGCTCGCCGAGGGCTCCACCACAACGCCGCCGTCGAGCGCCTTGTTGGCCATGGCCGCGATCTGTTGCGCGTAGGGCATGTAGGCCTTGTCGAAATCCGTCCACTTCAAGCCGCCCTTTTTCGCGGCTTCGTTGAGCATGGGGCCCGCGCCGCTGCCCGGCGCCTGGATCGCGAGTTTCAATCCCTTCATGTCGGCGAAGGTTTTGAAGCGTCCGCTGTCGACCAGATCCTTGCGGATCATCAGCGGCGCAAAGCCAAAGCCGGGCGGCGAGGATCCTTTGTCCGCGACGATGCGAATATCGATGCCGCGCGCAAACGCGTTGTAGAGCCCCGCCGAGGGCGCGCCGCCGCCGATGTCGAGTTGGCCCGCGCCGAGCGGCGCCACCATGCGCGCCGCGGAATCGAAACGCACGAAATTGACCGCGAGGCCTTCCTGTTTGAAGTAGCCCTTCCTGTCGGCGATGAAGAGCGCGATGTCGGAGGTCGCGCCGACCGCGCCGATTTCGAGCCGGGATTGCTGCGCCGCGGCCGGCGCGCCCGCGAGCAGGACAGCGGCCGCCGCCGGTATGCAACGCATCGATTGTTCCCCGTTGAAGCTATTTTCCGGCATTGACGCAGAAGTCGGCGCGGGGCGCAACCGGGCGAAAACAACGCGACTTGCGAAGCGCCCGGCGCGCGCCTAGTCTCGCTGTTAAGCAAATTGACCTTCCCCGGAGGAAATCATGCGCACAACCGCTCTTTCTCTCGCCGCGAGTGTCGGCCTGTCGGCCCTCGTCGCCTCGGCGGCTTCCGCCGAGACCGTCCGCGTCTACGCCACCAACAGCGGCGGCGACGATGTCAACATCATAGATCCCGCCGCCAACGCGACGGTGGGCAAGCTGACGAATATCGAGGCCGCGCACGGCGTCGCCTTTTCGCCCGACGGCGCGAGGGTCTACATCAGCAACGAGGCCGACAGCACGCTCGACGTGTTCGATCAGAAAACCAGCGCGCTCGTCAAGAAGGTCAAGCTCAGCGGCCATCCCAACAACATCGCCGTCGCAAAGGACGGCAAAATCGTCGTCGCCATCGCGCGCGAACCCGGCTCGCTCGAAATCATCGACGGAGCGAGCCTGACCAGCAAGACGCGCATTCAAACCAACGGGCGCCTGCACAATGTCTATGTCACGCAAGACGGCAAGTTCGCCGTCATGGGCTCGACCCGCACCAATATTTTCACGGTGATCGACCTGGCGAAGGAGGAGATCGCCTGGGAACTCAATCTCGGCAAGGGCGTGCGCCCCATGACCATCGAGTCCAACCCCGACGGCTCGGCCAGGCGCGTTTTCGTGCAGGTGTCGGAGCTCAACGGTTTCCGGGTCATCGACTTCGCCGCGCGCAAGCAGGTCGCCACGATCGAAGTGCCGAAGCTGCCCAACAGGCCGGAGTTCATCGAGCATCGGCTCGATTCCCCCTCGCACGGCATTGGCGTTTCGCCGGACCAGAAGACGCTGTGGGTGACCAGCATCCCCGAGAACGCGGTCTTCGCCTACGACCTCGCCGACCTCAAGGTCAAAGGCCATGTGGAGCTGCCCACGACGAATCTCGCCGGCGGCAGGCGCATCTCCGCGGTGCCGAACTGGGTGACCTTTACGCCCGACGGCAAGCAGGTCTACGTGTCGAACGCCGCGCATAATTCGGTTTCGGCCATCGACACCGCGGCCATGAAAACCAACGCGGTCGTTCCCGTGGGACAGGCGCCCAAACGGATTGGCACGATGGTCGCGCCGTGAGGCTTATTTCGCGCCGTTGACCCAGGCCGCGAGCTTCTTCCAGTCCGGGTCTTCCGTGGTCTCGAACTGACGGCCCCCCGAGTGATAGAGGCCGCCGCCGAAATGCGGATCCAGCGGATGCGTGAGGAAATGGCTTTCCATGGGCTTGCCCGGGACCACGATGTTCGACAATGTCTGGAAATTCGTCTTCGACTGTTCTTCGGTGAAGGTTGCGGCGCCCGCCGCCAACGGCGTCAACCGCATCGCGTTGTTGGCGCCGGCGTGACACACGATGCAGCGCGTGTGGCCGGGCCGTTTTGTGACGAACACCGGCTCCACGTTGGCCTTGAAATATTCGTAGCTCAACGCCTGCGCCCGCGCCTGGCTGGTCGGAGCCGCCATGAGCGCGGCGACGACAAGGGCTGACGACAAAAGAATCGATCGACGGAGCATCGCGAATTCCTCCCATTGCGCGGACGACGTTTTTCGGGCGCCGCCCCGCAGGCTATTTCAGCAGACTATCCCAAAGCAGCGCCGCCGCAAACGTCGCTCTAGGGTTCCGCCAGACTGGTCGCGATGCGCAGGCGCAGCGCCGTCGCGCCCGAGGGACGGAACACAGTGTTGATCGCGGCGCGGTCAACAAGCGCGTTGGCGCCGGGCACGCCCATGCTTTTGTACCAGCCGCGCAGAACTTTGAGGCCGCGGTCGCTTTTCATGGTCGGCCGCACGGCGTCGCCGCGAATGCTCGCGCCGTGAAAGCCCAATCCCGCCTGCGAGGAGAGGCCTTCAAAAACGCTCTGGCCGTTGACGTAATGGCGCCTCACGCCCGCGACGAAAACCAGCGTGCACGCGCTGTCGCAGGCGCTGGAGTCGGCGCGCATGGCGGTGACAAGTCCGGACCGGCGCACGATCGCGCCGATGCCGACGGCGGGAACGATGTCGCCGCCGGGGCTGGCGAGCCACAGCACGCGAAGGGGCGCGGCGCGGGGCCTTGCCAGAAATTCGGCGAAGACTTTCTCGTCGCCCTTTTCGAACGTGCCAACGAGGCGAATGGCGCCGTTGGATTCGGAAAGATAGATGGCGCTGGCCGGCGCGGCGGCGGACAGACAAAAGGCAAGCAACGCAAACAGAAAACGCATGGCGAGCGCCTCGCATTGGTCATTCTAGCCGGACATTGCCGCGCCCCCCGTCAGCGCAACAACCTGTGCAGCCGCCAAGCCCCGCGCGGGGCGCTTGCGCTGAGCCAGCTTCAATTCCGGCAGAATATCGCGCGCAAACACGTCGAGACCCTGCCGGAAGGGGAAGAACTGCAACATGAACAAGTCAATTCCAAGGTCCTGATAGCGCAGCATGCGCTCCAGCACCTGTTGCTTCGTGCCGATGAGATTGGCGCCCAGCGCGCCCGAAGCCGACTGGATGGATTTGTCGGTTTCCAGTTGCTTGAGGTAGCTCTCGGCCTCGGCGACCGCTTCGGCTTCGGTCTCGCCGATGAGCACGCAGGCGTTGATGCCGTAGTTCAACTTCGTGCCATAGTGCCGGCAGCGGCTGTCCATGACGCCGACCTCCTGTTCGATGCGCTTAAGGCTGGCGTCATAGGCTTTGTAATTTTTGTCGTAATTGACGAACCAGGTCTCGCATTCCTGCGCCACCACGTTCATGCCCTCGTCCACGCGGCTCGCCGCGTAAACGGGAGGATGCGGCGCGCGCACGGATTTCGTGGGCACGGTTGCGTGCCGCACCTGGTAATACTTGCCCTCGAAGGAAAAATCGTCGCTCGTCCACATGCCCTTCATCACCTTGATGAATTCATGCATGCGCTGGTAACGCGCGGAATCCTGCTCCAGCCATTCGCCGAAGGCGGCGAATTCGTGCGGGCGCGTGCCGTTGACGATGTTGACGCAAAAGCGCCCGCCGCTGATGCGGTCGATGGAGGCCGCGTGCTTGGCGATAATGCGCGGGTCCATGATGCCTGGATGCACGGCGGCCATGATTTCGATGGTTTTCGTCTGCGTCGCCAGCGCCGAGGCGAATATCCAGGAATCGAGATCCGGCCCCAGAAAGCGCTGCGCGATCAGCGTGATTTCAAATCCCAGTTCTTCCGCGCGTTGCAGAGTGTCCACCGCGTAGAGATAGTTTTTATCGACGCCGCCGCCGTGCCGCGTCAGCCCGTCGATGGCCGGCTGCGACAGCGCGTCGGGGCGCATGCTGAGGGGCGCGGGCGTCCAGATACCGAGTCTCATGGGCTTTTCCCTTTCGGGAGCCTGATTAGCGCGTCCCGGGGCGGGGCGCCAGTTTGGCGGGGCGGCCGGGCGGCGGGCAAGGGCGCATTTCACCCAGGCCGGCTTGTCGGCGACCCGCCTGCGCGCGGCGATGCGTCAATGCGAAAGTCGCGTCAAATCGCGGGTCGCCCGCCCCATTCAATAATAAATCGTCTTCACGCAGGTCGCCTCGTCGCAGGTCACAAAGGTGCGGGAAGGCGCCTGCCGGGCGGAGGCGGCCGCTGCGTAGCGCGTGGTTTTGAGGCCGGAGGCGGTAGAGGTGATGACGACGCCGATATTCAGGGCGCCGCGGGCGGGCGCGCCGGTCGGCGTGGCGGCGAGGGCGGGCGTGGCGGCGGTCAGCAGGGCAGCGACGAGGCGGAGCATGTGGTTAATTCCCGGTTAATCCTCTGTCGCACGATCCGTCCCGGATTGAAACAGGGGCGGCGCGAGCCCAACCGGCGCCGCAAACGCCATGCCGCGCCAACTTGTTTCACCGCGCGCCGCATTGGCGTGCTATTGCGGGCGCATGCGTCAACGCGCCGACATCGCTCTCGTCGAACGCGGCTTTTTTGAAAGCCGCGCGCGGGCCCGCGCCGCGATCGAAGCGGGGCTGGTGCTGGTGAACGGCGTGGCCCTGCGCAAACCCGCCGAGCCGGTGGCGGCGGACGCCCAGATCGAGGCCTCCGCGCCGCACCCCTATGTGTCGCGCGGCGGGTTGAAACTGGCGGCGGCGCTGGCGGCTTTTGGATTTGATCCGCGCGGAAAGGTCTGCCTCGACATTGGCGCGTCCACCGGCGGGTTCACCGACGTGCTGCTGCGCGCCGGCGCGCGGCGCGTTTGCGCGGTGGATGTCGGCCACGCGCAATTTCACGCCGCATTGCGCGGCGATTCGCGGGTCAAATTGCACGAGGGAAAAGACGCGCGCGACCTCACCGCGGAATTGCTCGAAACGCCGCCGCAGATGATCGTTTGCGACGCCAGTTTTATTTCGCTGAAACTGGTGTTGCCGGTTCCCCTGTCGTTGGCCGCGCCCGGCGCGCAATTGGCCGCGCTGATCAAGCCACAATTTGAAGCCGGCCGCGCGCGCGTGAAAAAAGGAATGGTGCGGGACGCCGCGGTTCACGCGGAAATCTGCGCGGATATCCGCGCGTTTATCGAGGGGCTCGGCTGGCGCGTCGTCGGCGTGGTCCCCTCGCCCATCGAGGGCGGCGACGGCAACCGCGAGTTTTTAGCCGGCGCCACGCGCCGCGTCGGGACCTGAAACAT
>JANYDZ010000037.1 GCA_025363375.1 Hyphomicrobiales bacterium | reverse complement strand
GCCTGCAAGTCGGCAAAGGGAACCGGCCCGACCAGGGGTGGCGGGGTGAACGCACCTGTCTTCAGAGCTTCCACCCCCCAAACAGCATGATGCCCCGCAGCCTCGATCTGGAAATGGAAGGGTGCCATGTCGTCAAAGAGGCGCGCGTTGACAAAGTCGTCGGGGTCAGCGCCCTCGTCCGCGCAATGCTTGGCCGCGAGGTCGAGGAAGCCTGCAATCGCACGTGTGGTTTGCAGAAAGGTCGGGACGCAAAGTTCATAAAGTGATGTAGACATGGCCAAATCCTACCACAGGGCTGTTTGTCGCGCCTCTCTCAAAAGCCCCACGTTTTCGGCCAAAATCCGCTTCGTCAGAATTCTTGAGATTCGCACCAGCCCGGCCTCTCAAAAACGTTCCCTTATTGAGAAGCCTTTAAATTTGCCATCTGGTGGTGTCCGGCGCCAGGGTTATCGCCGCCCTATGCAACCACGCGACCCTTCCTCTATGAATGCGTACGATCACGCTGTCAGAACTCAAAGATTTTCAGAATTGATCGAAATGTCATGTTCTCAAAATCGTTGGCAATTCGCCTGAGTTGCGGCATTTCGGAAAATCTTTTGTTTTTAAGACAAGAATGAACAAGCCGAAAAATGGGCAAACCGGCTGTACAACCGGGCTTGCATGGGTCTCGAGCTGTTGGTACAATGTGCTTACATTCTTTTGGGCCAATCCCGTGCACATCAACGTCGTCAAAATCGGCAATTCGCGCGGCATTCGCATCCCCAAGCCGATGCTGGAGCAGGCCGGCATTGCCGACGCCGTGGAAATAGCGGTCGAGGCGGGACGGCTGGTCATCAGCCCGGCCAAATCCAGGCCGCGCGCGAGCTGGGCGGAAAAGCTGGACCGGCTTATCGCGGCGAATGGCGAGGACGTACAGCAGTTCGCGGACCCGCATGCGGCGCCGAACGAGTTCGATGATCAGGAATGGACCTGGCCGGCACATTCGCCCGCGGACGCAGCCCGGTGAAGCGCCACGATGTCTATCTTGTCGGTCTCGATCCGGTGCAGGGATCAGAGATCGCCAGGTTGCGCCCCTGCGTGATTGTTTCACCCGATGAACTCAACAACCGTTTGCGCACGATCATCATCGCGCCGCTGACAAGCACGCGGAGGCAATGGCCCTGCCGCGTCGCGGTGACTTTCAAAGGCGTCGCGGGCGAAGCGGCGCTCGACCAGATCAGGGCCATCGACAAAACGCGGCTGGCGCGCAGGCTGGGAACGCTGAAGGCGTCCGAAGCGGCGTTGGTGACGGCGCGACTGGTTGAGATGTTCGGGTGACGCGCATACAGCGTCGGGCAATCATCAAGAATTTCCTGGAGTTCGGCTTCGTTCACCAAGACCGTCTATCGCGGTTTCGCCGCGCAGGCATCGAGCGGGCGGCAGCCAAACACAAATGCTTCAAGCGCATCGCGCTACTCAGCGCGACGACCGCGGGCAATGACGCTTCCTTCGTCGCGCTTGTCCGCGGATTCATCTTGATCAAATCCGTCCACATCGCCCAGGGGCCGCGCTCCGGCAAAATCCCCCTCGCACCTCAGATCCCGAACATCTCCTTCAGCGCGCGTTGCGAAGTGGCTATCGCGGTCGAATAGGCGCGCTCCTCGTCCTTGTTTTTCGGCGAGGAAAAGCCGTGCTCGGTGTTGCTGTAGACTTCCAGCATGAATTCTTTCTTCTGGCCGCGCAATTCATCGACGACTTTCGCCACCGTGGTCAGGGGATAGCCCTTGTCCTCGGCGCCGTGCAGGATGAGGAAGCGGCTTTTCACGTCCTTCGCCCAGCCGGCCTCGCGCTCGCGGAACGAGCCGTGGATGGTGATGTTGGCCGCGACGGGAACGCCGGCGGAGACGAATTCCGTGCCGAGATCGCCGCCGAAGCAGAAGCCGAGAACCGCGACCTTTGTGGCGTCTATGTTGGGTTGCTTGAGCATCGTGTCATAGCCGGCCATGGCGCGGGCGCGTCCAAGCATGCGGTCCTTCGAGTAGATCGTGGTCTGCGCCGACATTTCCTCGACGCTTTTCGGCAGGATGCCCTGGCCATAGCCAAAAATGTCGGCGGCGAAGACGACGTAGCCGAGCTTCGCCCAGGTCTCCGCGTGACGCTGCGTCGTCTCGGTCATGCCTTCGCGCGCGTGAATCATGAAGATCGCCGGACGCTTGCCGGCGATGGCGTCGTCCTGGACCATATAGGCTTTCAGTTTCGCGTCGCCGTGGGTGTAATCGACCCATTGCTTCTTGATTTCGGCCTGCGCGGCGCCGGCGAGAAACGCGAATGAGGCGGCGAGGGCGGTGGAAAAAGCGCGGAATTTCGTCATGGTGACCTCCCGGGAGCGAGCTCGTTGGCGAGCTTCAGGGAGAAGTCTGGCGCAAGGCGTCGGGAGAGTCCAGACCTTGAAGACGAGGACGTCAAGGTTGTCCGCGTTACTCGGCCGGACGCGTCGATCTTCCACGCCTCGCCGCGTGATCGCGTGGCTCGACGCGCAATTCGCGACCCTCAGCCGAAGCCCTACCAGCGCCGGCCAAAACCACGGCGAAAGCCGTAGCCATAGCCGACGCCGTAATAGGGGCCGACGAAAACCGGACGCGCAATATAGACGACGCGGCGCGGCGGTCGTTCCGGCAGGTTCAGGACTGCTTTTTCGCTGACATAGCCGATCCGGTCGCGCGTCGTGACGAAGCACCAGGCTTTGTCGCAGGCGCCCACATCCACGCGGGTGTCGGCGGGAAGCGCCTGAAGGGCGCGCGCTTTGGGCGAGGGCGCGGCGCGCAGCACGGTCGCGTAATCGATCAGCGCGGGGCTTGCGAAGGCCTGGCTCAGGAACAGCGGCGCGGCAAGCAGGAGCACGGGCAAACGGCGCATGGTTGTTCCCCGAAAGTCGACTTTGTTTCCTGAAAACCGATTTGCGAGATTTCCTGAAAACTGATTTGCAAGCCGCTTCAGTCTCAGACCCTGCGGCGGTCCACCGGCACATTGAGCGCGTATTTCATATCCGCGCTGTTGGCGATAGCCTCGTATTTGGCTTTGTCTTCAGCGGACAGAACGACACGCCGGGCCGCTTTGAGCCTGGCGCGAGGTTTGGGCTTCTGGAATTTTTCCGGCGGCTGACTCATCGCTCGCTCTGCTGGGGCGCCTTGGCGCGGAATTCGGCCAGGGCCGCCTTGCCGGCGCGGGTCGCCTCCGACATGGTTTCATAGAATTCGGACTGCAACACCGGCTTGTTCTTGCCGGCGACGCAGATTTCCCAGCGCCAGGGTTTTGGCGCGCGACCGCGGTTCTTGACGGCGATGGTGTAATCGGAGGGATTGAGAGCGGGACGGTTTTCCATGGCCGCGTCATAGCATCGCCGGGAAAAAAAGTCGCTGAAAAAATTGCGGGGCGCGGTAGAAAGGCAACAGGCAGAGGGCGGTAGGCGGCGGAAACCGGCAAATCCGCCTCCCGTCGCTGTTCCCCCAACCGCCCAAGCCTGTTGCCCCGCCCCCAACCTATTCCAGCATCAGCTTGTCCAGCCGCCAGCTCAACTCCTGCGCGGCGTAGACGGTTTTTTCATCGGGGCAGGCGATTCCATGGACCCAGTCCATCGTGCCCGGCGTCTTGCCGTAGCGACCAATGGACCCCAGCACCTTGCCGTCGAGCGCCACTTTAAAAATGCGCCCGACGCTGCCGATGAACAGCACCTGGTTGGGGCCCGGCGTGATGCAGAGCGACCATGGGTTGCCGCCGGGGCGAAATTCGCGCAGGAATTTTCCATCGGTGTCGAACACCTGCACTCGCCCGTTCTGACGATCCGCCACGTAGATGTTGTTCTGCGCGTCCATGACGAGATTGTGGGGCGTGTTGAACTCGCCGGGCTGCGCGCCGCGCGTGCCCCAGGCGTTCACGAAGACGCCGTCTTTGGTGTATTTGGCGACGCGCGAATTGCCGTAGCCGTCGGCGACATAGAGCGAGCCGTCGGGGCCGCTGATAATATCGGTCGGCTGGTAGAAATTCTCGCGGCTCGGCGCGGCGCGCTCGATGACGTGGGTCTTCCAGGTCCAGGCTTCGGGACGGCGTCCCAGCACCATGCGCAGACGCTTTTCCGGGTCGAATTTCACAATGAGATTGTTGCCGGCGTCGACGTACCAGAGATTGTCCTGCGCGTCGTAGCGCGCGTTGTGCGGGCCTTCAAAGATAGGCAGTCCGTCGCCGAACGAGCGCAGGAATTTTCCGTCCTTGTCGAATTCCAGCAGGCTGCGCGCGCCGCGGTGCACGACGAGCACGTTGCCCTTCGAATTGAGCGCGACGCCGACGACCTCGGCCGTGTAGACATCCTCGGGCAGTTTAAGGAAGTCCGGCACGACGCGGAAATTCAGTTGCGGAACGCCGGGCGCTGTTTGCGCCTGCGCGGAGCCGATGACGTAGTCCATCAGAAAGGACGGCGCGGGGTTTGTTTGTGTTTGCGCGTCGGCGGCGATGGGCGCGAACGCGAGCAGCGCGCCGGCGAGAAGTGTTTTGAGACGCATGGTTCCTCCCTGTGTTTGGCAGAATGATGCATTGCGGCGTGTGGAATGCAAGGGCAAACGGGAAGCGCAAACGGGAAGGGCAAACGGGAAGCCCCGTTTGCTTTATTGCATCCCCGCAAAAACCTCGCTCAAGTCGAGGGTCAACCCCTTGGGATCAAGCGTGCAACACAAAGACGCGCCCCTCACCCGTGCCGCGCCAGCACATCCTTCACCGCCTCGACAAGCTTGTTTTCCGGCACCGAAAACTGCGCCTTCTGTTTCATCTCGAGGTAATCGGCGCGGTCCTTCGCCGCGCCGCCGATCTGCGCGCCGAGAATGAGGTCTTTTATGACGACCTCGCCGCTGTCGCGCTCGTTCGAGCCCTGAATGACCGCGCAGACCGAACCGCGCTTGTCGGCGTATTTCAATTGCGCGTTCATGCCGGCGGAGCCGAGATACATTTCCGCCGCGACGCCCGCCGCGCGCAGCCGCGCGACAAAACCCTGGTAGCGCGCGAGTTCGGTCTTATCCATCACGAGCACGACGACCGGCCCCCGCGCGGCGGCGCCCGCGACAATCGGCGACTTCATCGCCTTCAACGCCGAGAACAGTCGCGACACGCCGATGGAGAACCCTGTCGCCGGCACCGGCTCGCCACGAAAGCGCGCCACGAGACCATCGTAACGCCCGCCGCCGCCGACCGAGCCAAAGCGCACGGGGCGGCCGGATTCGTCCTTCACTTCAAACGTGAGTTCGGCTTCGTAAACCGGGCCGGTGTAATATTCGAGACCGCGCACGACGGAAGAGTCGATGCGAATTCTCTTACTGCCAAACCCGGCGGCTTCGCAATTGGCAATAATTTCCTTCAACTCCCGAATTCCTTCGAGAGAGAGAGGGCTTTTGGAAAAAATGATTTCCCAAGCCTCCAAAGTCTTTGTGTTATCGATGTAGTCAAAGTTTCCGATGCCCTTCATATCGCGTGAAGCACCCGCATCAGGGGAGCGGCCAAGGGCAAAGCTTCCGGAACCGCCAATTGAAACGAATTCGAAACCCTCAATGGTTTGTCCCCGCCAAAGTGCTTCAACCAGAGAAATTTGTTCCTCACTTAGCCCTGCGCCTTTGGTGAAATCGCCGCTTTCGTCTTTACGCCCTTCACCAAGCAATTGGCGAACGCCTTCAGCCCCCAG
>JANYDZ010000370.1 GCA_025363375.1 Hyphomicrobiales bacterium | reverse complement strand
GCGGAGGGCATTCCCGTCGTGTCGGAAGAGGCGTTTTCGCGCGGCGAACAACCTGCGATCGGAAAAGCGTTCAAACTCGTCGATCCGCTCGACGGCACGCGCGAATTCCTCAAACGCAACGGCGAGTTCACCGTCAATATCGCGCTGGTGCAAGGCGGCTCGCCGGCGGCGGGCGCCATTTACGCGCCAGCCCTGCGGCGGCTCTGGTTCGCGGGAAAGCGGGCTTATGCCGTTGACGCGCCACCGGGCGCGGCTTTGCCGGCGCGCGGAAAATGGCGGCAAATCCAGACCCGCAAACCACCGCCCGAGGGGCTGGCGGCGTTGACAAGCCGGTCGCACCTCACGCCCGGCTGCGAGGCGGCGCTGGCGAGCCTGAACGTCGTCGAGCGCCGCGCGGCGGGCTCATCCCTGAAATTCTGTTTGCTGGCGGAGGGCGCGGCCGACGTCTATCCGCGTTTTGGCCCCACTATGGAATGGGATGTCGCCGCTGGCGACGCGATCCTGCGGGCGGCGGGCGGCATGGTGCTGGGCCAGGATGGCGCGCCCATGCGGTACGGCGGCGTGAAGACCGGATACCGCAACGGCGGTTTTGTCGCCTGGGGGCGGGCGCCGCCGCCCGGCGGTTCCAGGCGTGGGTGACGCCGCGCGGGCCTGAAGGCCCGCTGCAATTCAGCCCAGCGCCTTGATGACCTTCGCGGTCTTCTCCACGACCTCGTCGATTTGCGCCTCGCTGATGATGAGCGGCGGCGAGAGGACGATCGTGTCGCCGGCGATGCGGAACAGCAGGTCCTGCTTGTGATAGGCCTCGTCCATGGCTTCAAAGCCGCGCTTGCCGGGGCCAACATTGTTTGGCGCGAGATCGATGGCGCCGACGATGCCGATGGTGCGGATATCCGCGACATTCGGCAAGCCTTTCAGCGAATGCACCGCGTCGGCCCAGATCGGCTCGATTTTGCGGGCGCGCTCGAACAGGCCTTCTTTCTCGTAGACATCGAGCGTGGCGAGGCCCGCCGCGCAGGCGAGCGGATGGGCCGAATAGGTGTAGCCGTGGAACATTTCGACGGCGTGGTCGGGGCCCTTCATGAACGCGTCGTAGATGCACTTGCGCACGACGACGCCGCCCATGGGCACCGTGCCGGAGGTGATGCCCTTGGCGAAACAGATCATGTCCGGCACCACGCCGTAACGTTCGGCCGCGAAAGCGTAGCCCAGACGGCCGAAGCCGGTGATGACTTCGTCGAAAATCAGCAGGATGCCGTATTTGTCGCAAATCGCGCGCAGTTTTTGCAGATAGCCTTTCGGCGCGGCGATGACGCCGGTGGAGCCGGCCATGGGCTCGACGATGACAGCCGCGATGTTCGAGGCGTCGTGCAGGGCGACGATGTTTTCGAGATCGTCGGCGAGATGCGCGCCCCAGTCCGGCTCGCCCCTGGCGAAGGCCTGTTCGGCGCGGTTGTAGGTGGCGGGCAGGTGATCGACGCCCGCCAGCATCGCGCCGTAAATCTTGCGGTTGGGCGAAATGCCGCCGACGGAAATGCCGCCGAAGCCCACGCCGTGATAACCGCGCGCGCGGCCGATGAGGCGCTGGCGTTGACCCTGCCCCTGCATGTGGAAATAGCCGATCGCCATTTTCAGCGCGGTATCGACGGCTTCCGACCCGGAATTGGCGAAAAACACATGATCGAGATCGCCGGGCGCCATGGCGGCGACGCGCGTCGCCAGTTGAAAAGCCTTGGGATTGCCGAACTGGAAGGGAGGCGAGAAATCCATCTCGGCGGCCTGATCCTGAATGGCTTTGACGATGGGATCGCGGCTGTGGCCCGCGTTGACGCACCAAAGGCCCGCCGCGCCGTCGAGCAATTTGCGGCCTTCCGGCGTCCAGTAGTGCATGTCCTTCGCTTTGGAGAGCATGCGCGGCGCGCGCTTGAAGGAGCGGTTCGCCGTAAAGGGCATCCAGTAGGCGTTGAGATCGTTGGGCGCGGCTACGGTCGACATGGAGCTCTCCTCGCAAAATTTTGCGGCTTCATAGCATGCGAAGCGCCGGGGTGAAACGTGCTTACGCCCGAATCGCGACGCAGCCCAACCTTGACGCAGCCCAACCTTGACTTGCCGACGACGCCATTGACGCAATCGCCGCGCCGACGCAACCTTCGCCGCAAAAGGGCGTTTGCCCACCCGCGGGGAGAAATCAATGTCGCGTCTGCCGCTCACCCTCGCCACCTGTCGCTACGACCGCACGGAGGCGCTACGGTCGGGCGAAGTTCGCGTCGAGGGCGTCGACCTCAACCTGTTGACGCTGGGCCATGGCCGCGAGATTTTCGACCGCATGGTGGGCGGGCTCGAATTCGACGCGTCGGAACTGTCGATTTCCGAATATACTGCGCTGGCCGGGCGCGGCAATTCGCCGTTCGTGGCGATCCCGGTGTTTGTCTCGCGGGTTTTTCGCCACGGCTACGTCTTCATCAACAAAAAGTCCGGCATCAAGTCGCCGAAGGATCTCAACGGCAAACGCATCGGCGTGCCGCTCTACACCCAAAGCGCGGCGCTGTGGGTGCGCGGCCATCTCGCCTCGCAATACGGCGTGACGTTCAAGGGGGCGACATGGGTGCAGGGCGCCGTGGAGAGCGCGGACACGCATGGCAAGCCCAGCGCGCCGCCGTTGCTCAAATCCGTGCCGATCGAGCAGAATCATTCCGGCTACTCGCTCGACGAGCTTTTGGCGCGCGGCGAAATCGACGCGCTGATAGGTTCGCGCAAACCGGCGTCGCTCGGCAAGCATCCCGATGTCGCGCGTCTGTTTCCAAATTTCCGCGCGCTTGAGCGCGAGATGTTCGTCAAGGAAAAGATTTTTCCGATCATGCACCTCATCGCGCTCAACCGCGGGTTTTACGAGCGCAACCGATGGGTTGCGAATTCCTTGTTCCGCGCCTTCGTCGAGGCCAAGCGCCTCGCCATGGCGCGCATGCGCTACGCCGGCTCGCTCAACACGATGATGCCGTGGCAACTGGAGGAGATCGAGGAGATAGACGAAGTCTTCGGCGGCGACGCTTTTCCCTACGGTATCCAGGCCAACCGGCCGACGCTGGAAGCGCTCATGCGCCACATGGTCGAGCAGAATTTCATCAAGAAAGCGATCCCGCTGGAGGAGCTGTTCGTGCCGACGCCGGGGGCGATGGAGCATTGAGGCGGGAGGAGGCCGCCCCTCCAGCCCTCAATTCCCCCTTTCATAAACGCTTCGTTAACCCTGCTGGGCCAGAGTTTCCCCAAACCTTTGGCCCGCGGGATCGCGCCACAGCTTCGCCACGCCGCCGCCTGGATTCAATTCCAGACTGTTGCGCAACGAAGATGAGAGGCCGGTCTTCAGGCCGATCGCCCGCCATGAGGGAACCATGACCGAAGTTTCACGCCGACAGATCGTCTCAGGCCTTGCCGCCACGTCGATTGGCGGCCTTTGCCCGCCGGCAAGCGCCCAGGCGGCGCGGCCGCAGAAATTCGAGAGCGGCCAGCTCGTCGACAGCGGCCACCAGTTCTTCGGCACGATTTCGCGTGGGCTCGCCCAGGCGGTCGAAGCCGCCGGCAAGCGCTGGGGCCAGCCCAACGCCTACATCCTGGGTCAGGAGGCGTCCGGCGCCCTCGTCGCTGGCGCGCGCTACGGCGAAGGCGTCATGTACACGCGCAACGCCGGCGACCAGAAGGTCTATTGGCAGGGGCCGTCCATCGGCTTTGACGCGGGGGCGGATGGCGACCGCACGATGATGCTGGTCTATAATCTGGCTTCGGTGGACGCAGTCTATCGCCGCTTCGCCGGCGTCGATGGTTCCGCCTACCTTGTCGGAGGTTTCGGTTTCACCGCGCTGGCCGGCGACGAGGTGGTGCTGGTGCCGATCCGTTCGGGCGTTGGCGCGCGGCTGGGGATTAACGTCGGCTATCTCAAGTTCACGCCGCGTTCGACATGGAATCCCTTCTGATCGAGCTCTCGGCGAATGCGATTTGGCGAATGTGATTTTGATTTCGCGATGCGCGCGTGGCATGGTTCCGTGCTTCGTCCAGACGCGGATTTGGTTGCTTGATCGAACTGGTGATGGTTTTCGCGCTCGGGTTCCTCGTTTCCGGGCTCCTGACGCTTCTGTTTCTGCCGGCCTTCTGGCGGCGGGCGGCGCGTCTGTCGACCCATCGGCTCGAAATGCGGATGCCGCTGTCGATGAACGAGATTGTCGCCGAACGCGACCAGCTGCGCGCGGTTTATGCGACAGAGCAGCGCCGGCTTGAGCAACAGGCTGAATCGCTTCAGGAAATTCGCGCCCGGGACATGGGCGAACTGGGGCGGCGCGCCACCGCCCTGACCCATCTCGGAGGCGAACTCGCGCAGGTCGAATCCGAGCTGGCGCGCGTGCGGAACGACTTGCGCGCGAGCGACAATGAACTCGTCTCGGCGCGCGCCGAGATCGGCTCGCTGCATCAGGCGCATTGGGACGTGAGCGGGCGCGCGGAGAACCGCGCCCAGGCGCTGGCGCAATTGGAGACGGAGCATCTCGCGCTCAACGGACTTGCCGACGAGGGGCGCGTCGCCGCCGCCGGATTGGAGACGCGGGCCGCAAGCCTCGAAATGCAGATCGAGGATTTGCTGCGGCGCCTGGAATCGGCGGCGCGCGAGGCGACCGAAAAGACGCTTGCGCTCGACAAACTCGCCGAGGAACGCGACTTCCTGCAAGTGGAAGGCGCCAGCGCGGCGGCGCGGCGCGATCAATTGCAGGCGAGCGCTGTCGAACAGAATCAGCGCGTCGCCGAGCTTGAGCGCGCGCACCGGCTGGAGCGGCGGGCGCGGGCGCGCCTCGAAAACGATTTGGCCAGCGGCGCGAAGGCTTTGGAGGAATCCATCGCGGAAAGGCGCGCCGCGGAGGACGGCATTGCGCGCCAGCTTCAGGATGTCGGCGAGCGCGAACGCAAATTGCATCAGCAGATCGAGGACTTGCGCGCCGAAAAAGCGGCGCTGGAGGGCGCGCTCGGCGCGGCGCGGCGGGAATCGGCAAAACTGCGCGGCGAACGCGCGGTCGAGTCGACGTCGGCGCTCGTCGATCCGGCCGTCGGCGTCAGCGCCGAGGACGCGGCGGCGCTGCGGCAATCGATCAGCGACATCGGCGCCGAAGTCTCGCGCCTTGTGCGCAGACTGCAGGAGGAGAAGGCTGAAACAACAGCCGGAGAGGGCGGGCCGACGGCGCAGCCAGGCGAGCGCGTGCGCGAGTTGCAGGCCCGCGTCAAGCGGGCGGTCCCCAGCCATTAAGGCGCGCCGCACAGGCAGGACCGCGTGGCGACGGGAGAGGGATGGCGGCGGATGGGCGGGGCGGGCGCGGCGCGGATTATTTCGCCGGCGTGGTTCCCAAGCGCTGCGGAAGCATCTATAGGGAGCCGTCCGCGCGGAAACGCGCCAGCTGCTCCCTTCGTCTAGTGGCCCAGGACGTCGCCCTCTCACGGCGAAAACAGGGGTTCGAGTCCCCTAGGGAGCGCCATCCTTTTCAGAGCCTCCTCCAATTCCGGTTTTCTGAGAGGCGGTCGTGCCTGCGGATGCGACATGGATGGAGCCGTCGGAACATGACCAAACCGCAAATGAAGCTCGGACTCTTCGTCAGGCCTTGCGGTCATCATATCGCGGGCTGGCGCCATCCCGACGCGCAGGCGGACGCGGGCGTCAATTTTCCGCACTTTGTGGATATGGCGAGGACCGCCGAGCGCGGGCTGTTCGACATGCTGTTTTCGGCGGATTCGCACACGGTCTGGACGGCGGCGGAATCGGCGATCGAGCGGGTGCATTACGTCGCGTGGATGGAGCCCTATACGCTGCTGTCGGCGCTGTCGGGGTTCACCAAAAACATCGGCCTCGTATGCACCGCCAGCACCACTTTCGAGCAGCCCTATTCGGTGGCGCGCAGATTTGCGACGCTTGACCTTGTCAGCGGCGGGCGCGCGGGCTGGAACGTGGTGACGTCGGGCAACGAGACTGAGGCGCTGAATTTCGGCGATCAGCCGCATGCGCCTAAAATCGAGCGCTATCGCCGGGCGCGCGAGTTCACGGAAGTGGTGCGCGCGCTTTGGGACTCCTGGGACGACGACGCCTTTTTGCGCGACAAGACAACCGGCGTGTTTTCGGACCGCTCGAAGATGCACGTGCTCGACCATCACGGCGAATTCTATCATGTGAAGGGCCCGCTCAACGTGCCGCGCTCGCCGCAGGGCCAGCCCGTCATTGTGCAGGCCGGCGCCTCCGAGGAAGGACGCCAGATCGCGGCGGAAACGGCGGAAGTGGTGTTTACCGCGCATGATTCGATCGGCAGCGCGCGCGCCTTTTACGCCGATGTGAAAGGCCGCATGACGGCTTGCGGGAGGCCCCGGGAAAATCTCAAGATATTGCCGGGTCTTTCGGTCGTCGTCGCGCCGACGAAAGAAGAGGCGGACGCCAAATTCCGGGCCCTGCAGGACTTGCTGCACCCCGATCTGGGCGTGGCCTTGCTGTCGCGCCGCGTTGGCTTTGACCTGACGAAATATCCGCTGGACGAGCCGTTGCCGCCGCTGCCTGAGAATGTCGTGGTCAGCAGCCGCTCGGAGATGATCACTTCCTGGTCGCAGAACGCCAAACCGACCCTGCGGGAAATCTACACGCGCTTCGCCAGTTCACGCGGGCATTTTTCTATTGTCGGCGCCCCCGCGCAGGCGGCGGATATCATGGAGGAATGGTTCACGACGGGGGCTTGCGACGGGTTTAACATCCTGCCGCCGTTTTATCCGGTCGGTCTCAACGATTTTGTCGATTTGCTCGTGCCGGAGTTGCAGCGGCGCGGCCTCTTCCGCAGCGCCTACGAAGGCAGGACGTTGCGCGAAAACCTCGGGCTGCCGAAGCCCGTCAGCCGCTATGCGTGAGAGCGCGGCTGCAACGCGCGCCGCGAGCGACCGCGTCTGGCTTCCGCATGGGGCCGGCGCTAAGCTGGCGGCCGGGCAAAGATCGAATTCACCGGGAGGCCGCGATGAAATGAGAATGTTGGCGCCGCTCCTTGTGCTTGCCGCGTCGTGCGGCGCGCCCGTCCGCGCCGACGACGCCGCGGTGGAGGCGTTTTATCGGGGCCGCGCGATCAGCTTGCTCG
>JANYDZ010000341.1 GCA_025363375.1 Hyphomicrobiales bacterium | reverse complement strand
GCGCAACTCGGCTTCTGCAGATCAAGGATCAGCAGGGCCGTCGTCTTGCCGTCGAGTGTGACGTCCTTGAGCGGCGGGACCGGCGGTGGTTTGGCGCTTGCCCAGTCCGAGATGATGTCCGCGCAGGCCGGCGCCGCGACGCAGAGGGCAAGGCCCGCCGCGCCCGCCAGGCGCGTAAAATTCCGTCCGACGCTGTTCATGCCGTTCTCCTGCAAAAATGTCCTGGCGTTCAGCGTGCCTGAATTCGCCGCCGCGCTCAACAGGCCTTGCTGTTCGCAAGGCTTCGTCGATAGGGTATCATGCGGGTCAATGGCCGGATTTGGGCCCGAAAGGGAGGGGCGCATGCGCAAATTCGCAATTGTCGTTGGCGCAACGGCGGCGATGGCCGCGCCGTCCGGCGCCGCCGAAATCCGCGTGCTCACCGGCAACGCCGTCGGCGGTCCCCAGCAGGCGCTGGCCGCCGAATTCACCAGACTTTCGGGACACGAGGTGAAGTTCACCTCCACCAATCCCGCCATCATCCAGCGGAAGATCGACGCCAACGAGGCTTTCGAACTCTACATCATTCCCGCCGCCTTTTTGCGCGCGGCGGAAAAAGCCAACAAGGTTGTGGCGGGGACGTCGCGCGCGCTCGCCAGGGTCGGCGTCGGCGTCGCCGCGCGGGGCGATGGACCCAGGTATGACTTCTCCACGCCGGAAGCTTTCAGGAAAATGTTGCTTGAGGCGAAGAAGGTGGCCTTCAGCGACGCTTCGACGGGCGGGCTCAGCGCGCTGTCGGTCGCCAAGGTCCTGGACAATCTCGGCGTCGCCGACGTGGTGAAAGCCAAAGCCGTCACGCAGGGCAACGGTCAGGAAATGGTGGGCAAAGGCGAGGTCGATTTCGGCCTCTACAACGTCAGCGAAATCCCGCGCGCGCCCAATGTAGTGCTCGCCGGGCGCTTGCCAGCCGCGATTCAGGCCTGGCTTGAATACGAGGCCGCGATCCCCATGGGCAACGCGGCGGCGGAACCCGCGCAAGCCTTCCTGGCCTTTATCACGTCGCCGCAAGCGCGCGCGAAGTGGGAGGCCGCGGGCATCGACCTGTCGGGCAATTGAAAATTACGGAAACGCCGCCATTCCAAACCTCCCGAGGGCCGGAAGTTTGATCGCGGGGCGCCTGATGTCGATCCCCGCGACAGCGCCCAGAATATTGATTTCCAATCCCTCGAACCAGCCGAGCGTGACGCCCGCATAACCGCCAAGCGTAAAGCGCGCGCCCGTGCGTGAGGACGTGAGTGCGAACCATCGGCCATCGAGGGGAAAATCCTTGCCGATGGCGAGGCAGGGCAGGGACGTTTCAATTTCCGGCGCGGCGGCCATGACGCTGGCGACAAACGTGTTCGAATTCGGCCCGGGCCAAACCACGTAATCGCCGGGATTGCGACGCGGATAGGACGCGATCGCCTGTTTCATGCGGGGGATGAGCTTTTCCGCCTCCGCGCCGTCGGCGCCATAGACGACGTCGGGCGGCGTGCCGAACCATCGGGCGTCGGGCGCAAAGCGGTCGCGATTGACGGGGTTTTCCCCAAAGCCCGTCAGATCGAAGCGCTCATAGGCGCCGCCGGCCTCCTTCAGCACGATCCAGCTGTGCACCGCCATGATTCCCCGCCAGCGCACAGTTCTTGCGGCGAAGACCCGCACCATCGCGGGCGTCTGCGCGCCCGCTTCAGGCAGCAGGCCGATGCTGGAACGGTCGGCGCTCCGCCAGTCAAAGCCGGGAGACGCTGCGTAGACCGCGGCGTTGACGAGGATGGGCGCCGCGAACAGAAAGGCAAAGCCTGCGCGCAGGCCGCGCCACACGCGCGCCGCGCGTTTGCGCGTCGGCGCGGCGGAAGAATCGAGGCTTTTTTCAGCGATGCTCATGCGCCTATTTGTAGATTTCAGACGCGAGTTTCAACATCTCGTTTGTCCGCGCCGGGTCCGTCGTCGCCAGCAGTTTCGTGCGGTTGATTTCGGCGATCTCCGGCGGCACGCGCTCGCCGAGATTGCCGACGACGGGCTTGAAACCCTCGCGCGCGATGAGCGCTTGTGAATCAAGCTCCAGCGAGAAATTCATGAACAGCGCGGCGGCGTTGGGATGCGGCGCGTTTTTCAGGCCCGTCATGCCGAGCATGATGTAGATAAGCCCTTCCTCGGGAAGGATCATTTTCACAGGAAGGCCTTTCAGGCCCACCCATTCATTGATGTTGAAAGGAATGTAGAGCGGATATTCGCCGCGCGCCACGCGCCTGGCGCTTTCCTGAAAATTGCGGCTGACGACGAGATCGTTCCGCGCGAGTTGTTCGTGATAGCCGCGCCCGAAGGCGACATAGGCGCCTTGAAAAAAGGCCTGTCCCGCGCCGGCCACGCGCAGATCGTCGCTGAGGATTTTGCCCTTCCATCTGGGGTTCGTCACATCCCGCCAGTTCTTCGGCGCGTCCGCCGCCGCGATCTGGCTTGTGTTGACGAGAATGCCGTAGCTGCCGACGTTGGTCGGCACCACGATTCCATCGTCCGAGAGCGGCGCTTCAATGGTCCTTGCGAGCGGCAGGGCGGCGTGCGGCGCGAGAATTTGTTCTTCGGTCTGTTGCGCGCGGATGGTTGTGTTGCCGCTGTAGTTGATATCCGCGATGAAGCGGCCCGACGCCTGCTCCGTGCGCAGCCGCTCGCGAATTTCCGTCGCGCGTCCCACAAGCACGTCCGTCTGAATGCCATAGGCCTTCTGAAACATCTCCGCGAGCCTGCCCATGAAAGCGAAGCCAGTGCCGTTGTATACGGTGAGCTTGCCTTCCTTCTTCGCGGCGGCGATGACCGCCTCCCATTCGGCGGTTTGCGCGTATGCGGGCGCGGCGAAGGCCAGCGCGAACGCGGCGATTGCCAGTTTGGCGACGACAGCTTTGCGCATGAACCCCTCCCGCAAGTCTGGCGCGAAGAGACACGCGAAGGCGCGAACCTGTCAACAGGCGATTGCGCGCGGCCCATTGCCCGCCAGTCGGGCGCGCAAACGCAAAACTACTCCACGCAAGACTACTCCACCCAAGACTACACCACGCAAGGCGGCTCGCCGCCAATCGTACCCTTGGCGGCGTGGCGAAGCTTCGCGCTCGCGAGATAGACGTTCTTGCGGATATCGTTGACATCTCCGAGCGGCCGATGCGCCGGCAACGCGTGCCAGGGGGTGAACGACAGGTTCTCGCCAAAGGCTCTTTGCGCGGGCGTGTCAAAGACTTGCGGCGGAATTGTTATAGTCGCTACGCGTTGCCAGGGCAGGTCCCATTCGACCGTGGGATTGTTGATGATTGCGTCGGTGGGCTTGTCGTGCACCTGCGCCATGAAGTCGAATTTCGCTTCCCTCTTCGCCTCGCTCAGGTGCCGGACCATCGCCTGCCGCAGAAAATCCGGGTTTACGTC
Organism: Hyphomicrobiales bacterium; assembly: GCA_025363375.1. GTDB lineage: Bacteria > Pseudomonadota > Alphaproteobacteria > Rhizobiales > Beijerinckiaceae > Terripilifer. The sequence goes on along the minus strand of JANYDZ010000341.1, from coordinate 2,044 downwards.
GGCGACGGGGTCAATCAACGCGCCGTGGGGGACCACGGCGTAGCGGCAGATTTTTTCCGCGTTTTCGCCGAAGGCATAGGGCACCTGGCTCCAGAATTGCGCGGCGAGCGGCGAGACTTCGATCTTGCGCTGGAAACGCAGCAGAACCAGAGCGTCCATGGGATGGTTGAACAACTGCCACAGCAGGAACTTCCAGATCGCTTTGCCCGGCGGATTGGTGCCCGCGACGATCCTGACGAAACGCAGATATTCCGCGGTGTCGCGGATGATGAACACGGGATTGTCGGCGAGAATGAAATCGTGCGTTTCAGCCGCGGCTTCCGGCTCCAGCGCCTTTTGGCCAGGCACGCACAGAAGCTTGATCGCAAGGCCGTGAACATCCTTCTTTGTGTCGTCGGTCTCCTTGCCGTTGGAAAAGCGCATATAGGCCCGGTAAGTTTTCGCTTCGGCGAAAAGGCCGACTTTCAGGTTTGCCGGGATATCCGCCGCCACTTCGAAACGCGCCTCGACGCAGCCATGCATTTTGGGATGCTGTCCGCGCCGGTCTTCGCCGGATATTTTCATCATGTCGAGTTGCAGGCGCGTGATCTCGTCGATCATGGCCTGCGTGTCGCCGGCGCCTGTCTGGCTCATGTGATTGCTCCCGTTTGCCGCGCTTGCGCGCAAGACTAATGCGTTTTTGGGTATTCGATCAAATTCGTCGCGGCGAGGTTTTGCAGCCAGCTCCAGTCTTGCCGGAAATTCACCACGCGCGAACCCCGTCGTTTGCAGGGGCGCCGGAACGGCGGACGTGGTTATCGCCACGCCGGCCGGGCCTTTGCAGGTTGCTTCGGCAATGCTAGGTCGGCCTCTCACGCCAAAGGAAACATTGCCATGCCCGTTCGTCCGCACCCCCTCGTCGCCGGCAACTGGAAAATGAACGGTCTGAAAGCCTCGCTCGATGAACTCTCGGGGCTGGCCGCCGGCTATGACGGGGCATTGCGCGGCAAAGTCGAAATGCTGATCTGTCCGCCGGCGACCTTGATCGCCGCCGCCAGCGCCGCCGCTGGCGCGCATATCGGCGTCGGAGCGCAGGATTGCCACGCGAAGAAGGAAGGCGCCCACACCGGCGACGTCTCGGCTGAAATGATCGCCGACGCGGGCGGCGCCTATGTCATCGTCGGTCATTCCGAACGCCGCGCCGACCATGGCGAAAGCGACGCTGTCGTAAAGGCGAAAGCGGAAGCGGTTTTTCGCGCGGGGCTGAAGGCGATCGTGTGTTGCGGCGAGACCGAGGCCGAGCGCAAATCCGGCAGGACGCTTGACGTGGTGGGCCGCCAACTCGATGGCTCCATTCCGCCCGGCAGCGCCGCCGCTCAACTGGTGGTCGCCTATGAGCCCGTCTGGGCCATCGGCACAGGCCTCACGCCGACGGCGGCCGATGTGGCCGAGGTCCATTCCTTCATCCGCGCGCGCCTCGCCAAACTCATGGGCGCGGAGGGGGCGGGGGTGCGCATTCTCTACGGCGGCAGCGTAAAACCATCGAACGCGGTGGAACTGATGGGCGTCGCCAATGTCGATGGCGCTCTGGTGGGCGGCGCGAGCCTGAAGGCGGTGGATTTTCTGGGGATCGCCGCGGCGTATCGGTGAAGGGGCGCGCCTGCCGGGCATTGCAACCCTCGCCCAATCTTGCGGCGATCTTCGCAATTGCAGGTCCTTCGCACATAATGTCCTTTGCACGTAAAGGAAATAACAGCGCCATCGTCGAATGGTTCGAGACGCGCGACAAGAACGATTTGACCGGCGTCGACAAATTGCGTGAGACTTCACGCGGAACCGCGCCGCAATTGCGCATGCCCCGCGTTTACATCTCTCGCCGCCCGCTCCATGATCGCGCCAGCGCGACAGGCGGCAAGAACATCGGGAGAGAGCCATGGCCGATTACACATCCTTTAAAACCATCAAGGTCGAGTTCGACGCCGATGGAATCACCTGGATCACGTTGAACCGGCCGGAAAAGCGCAACGCCATGTCGCCGACCCTCCATTTCGAAATGGAGGAAGCC
>JANYDZ010000334.1 GCA_025363375.1 Hyphomicrobiales bacterium | reverse complement strand
ATCCTGTCTCCAGCCCTTTCGTGGAAGGCGTGGGTCGTATCTAGAACAAAAAGGGAACGTTGTCAAGAGAAATAGGAAATAATATTCAGGGGGGAGTGAAGGCCGGATGCCGCAGGCCTTTCTCCGGTTGCACGGGACAAGGAGGCGCGCCGGGAGATTTATCCGCAATACTTTCACTCCGCCTATAGCCGCGCATACGCACAGCCGCATGTTCACATTGACGGGCCCCCGCAAATCACGTACACAGTTTTTGCTACATCGCAGCAAAGGTCCGCCACCTTCGCGTACGCCAGTCTCTCTGGCGCCAGGTTGTGCCGCCTCACTCTTGACGTGACAGCGCCCGGAAACGCGGGGCCCGTCTACAGCCCCCGATCCCCGTAACCGGGCCCGAACGCGCCAGAGGCGCGTCGCGCCCTCTTGAAACCAGAGGCGCGTCGCGCCCCCTTGAAAGATGACATGACCCAATTTTCAGATCTCGGCCTCGCCGAGAGCCTGCTTCGCGCCCTCGCGCACGAAGGCTATACGACGCCAACCCCGATCCAGGCGCAGGCCATTACGCCCCTGTTGCAAAACCGCGACCTTCTCGGCATCGCCCAGACCGGCACCGGCAAGACCGCCGCTTTCGCCCTGCCTATCCTCAACCAGCTTCTCACCGACCCGACGCGCCCCGCGCCGAAAACCGTGCGCGCGCTGGTGCTGGCGCCGACGCGTGAACTCGCCGTGCAGATTCACGATTCTTTCCGCGCTTATGGCCGCTTCACCAAGCTGCAATACGCCTGCGTGCTTGGCGGCATGGCGCAGGGCCCGCAACGCCTCGCCATGGCGCGCGGTCTCGACGTGCTGGTCGCCACCCCGGGACGTCTGCTCGATCACATGAGCCAGGGGTCGGTCCATCTCGGCAGCACCCGCATCGTTGTGCTGGATGAAGCCGATCATATGCTCGACCTCGGCTTTATCGTGCCCATCAGGCAGATCGTCGCGAAATTGCCAAAGACCCGGCAGACCCTGTTTTTCTCGGCCACCATGCCGAAGGAGATCGCCTCTCTGGCCGCCGATATGCTGCACAATCCCGTGCGCGTCTCGGTGGCGCCGGAAGCGACCACCGTCGAGCGCGTGACGCAGGAAGTCTTCTTCATCGAAGGCGCGCGCAAACCCGCGCTGTTGCTGGAATTGCTCAAGCAGCCGCAGGTCAAACGCGCCATCGTCTTCACCCGCACCAAGCGCGGCGCCGACAAGGTGGCGCGCCATCTTGAGACCAACGGCGTCCAGGCCAACGCCATCCACGGCAACAAGAGCCAGAGCCAGCGTCAGCGCACGCTCGACGGGTTCAAGAGCGGCCACACGCCCGTGCTCGTGGCCACCGACATCGCCGCGCGCGGCATCGATGTGGAGGGCGTCACGCACGTTGTGAATTACGAACTGCCCGACGTGCCCGAGAGCTACGTCCACCGCATCGGCCGCACCGCGCGCGCCGGCAAGGACGGCGCCGCCTGGGCTTTTTGCGACAACAGCGAAAGGCATCTGCTGCGCGACATCGAGAAGATAACGCGCCAGCAGATTACGACGATCGACAGGCGCTCGCCCGCGACCCGACATTTGCCGGAGCCCGCGGAAGAGGCGCGCCGTCCGCGCCAGCAGCAACAGCACCGGCCGAAGCAGGCGAGCGGCCCTGCCGGCAGCCGTCAAGGCGCGCCGGGCGGCAACCGTGGCGGAGCGCCGGGTGGAAACGGCAACCGTGGCGGCGCGCCCGGACGGGGCGGCGCGCCGGGCAATTCCAACGCCGGCCGGCCGGCGCGTTCGCGCCGTCCCGACGGCAACAGGGGCGGGCAGGGCGGCGGCTTCAACCGGGATCGCGCGGGCGCCTGAGGCTTCATTGGGCTCATGTTGGGCGGCGCGGGGCTTCATGCCAACCTTCGCCGCTCATCAACGCCGGCACAGGCCATGATTATGCTCACGCTCTATTTCGCGCCCGGTTCAAGCTCCATGGCGCCGCACATTGCCTTGCGCGAAATAGGCGCGCCCTTCGAGGCCCGCAAAATATCGCTGCCGAACAGGGAAAACCGAGCGCCCGAATATCTCGCGCTGAATCCCGAGGGCAAGGTGCCGATCCTGTTGATCGACGGGCGCCCGCTGACGGAAGTCGCCGCGATCCTCTTCTATCTCGCGGCACGTTTTCCCGAGGCGAAGCTTCTGCCGGAGGGCCTGGAAGCGCAGGCGCAAGCGCTTTCCTGGATGTCCTTCACCGCGGCGACCCTGCATCCCGCGCGCCGGCGCGGCGAAGCCCATGCGCGCGAAATATTCGCCATCGCGGATCGCAGGCTCGGCAATCGCGAATGGGCGCTGGAGCGTTACTCCATCGCCGATATCCATTTGTTCCGGCTGTTCTGGCGTTTTCGTGGTTCGTTCAACCCGCCGCGCGAACAGTTTCCCAATCTTTGCGCGCACTACGAGCGTATGATGGCGCGTCCCGCGGTGCGCAAAACATGCGAGATCGAAGCTGCCCTGGGGTATGAACTGCCGGCGTGAAGGGGCGAGGCGCGCCATGAAGGGACCTGTTTGCCTCGATTTTGCCCGGAGCGTTGCGTAAAATTAAAATCAGTGTCCTTCGGCCCCCATCATGTCGCGGGTCCGCGTCGCAAGCGCCCGGCGGTGCGCCGGCGCACATCGGCGAGCGACAATTTGCGATAAGGTTGCAGAATTCACGCGAGCATCAAGGCTCCGTCGCCGACGCGAGTGTTTGGCGCCCCCAACGAACGAGCGCGCAGATGGCTGAACTCGAAGAAGGAGCGCCCGGCGGCGGTCTCGGCCTGACGCTTTACGACACGGACAAATATCCTTGCCTGAAACGGACGGGCGTCTATTGGCCGAAATATGATTCGCAAAAAAACTACAGCTCGCTGAATGTCGTCATATGGCTTCACGGCCTCTTCGTCACCGGCCACAAGGCGCTTCTCACGAGCGATCCCGCGGCGATCCGGAGCACAATGTCGTCCAGCGGACGCGACGTCGTTCTGATCGCGCCGTTCATCGGCAACACCGACGCCTATTACGGGCAGGCGAATGGCCTGGGCGAAGGCAATTTCGGCGAGCGGTACATCAATCAGGTTCT
>JANYDZ010000331.1 GCA_025363375.1 Hyphomicrobiales bacterium | reverse complement strand
CGCGCCGGCGGCATGAAGGCCGTAACCGAGCTCGATCATTTCAAGGACATGTGCGAGGCCAATCGGGAGAACCGCGCGCTGCTGATGGCGACCAACGTGAACCATTTCATCAAAGTGATGGACCATTGGCGCGCGTATTTTCTGGCCGGCGCCAAACTGCCGATTATAGGCTGCACGAAAGAAGACCTCGCCTCGATCAAGATCCCGACCTGCGTCATACCCGGCAATGACCTGTCGCATCCGCGCGCCGTGGCGCGCACCGCGCAGAGCCTCATTCCCGGCGCGGAATTGTTCGATATTCTGGGGCCGGATTTGGCCGTTGACGTCGCGCCGCCGGAGCAATGGCACGAAGTTGTGGGCGAGCACGTGCGGGTCGTGGTCGATTTTCTCGCAAGGCGCGGAATCAAGGCGGGCTGAAGCATGCGGCTCGACATCGACGGGCCGACCTTCGACCTGAATAGCGCATGCGTTTGCCATCGGCGCGAAGGCGCGGATAGGATGGCGGCAACGCGTTAAACGGGAAAAATCATGGCCTCGCATCTCTTCACGCCCATTCAACTGCGCGATCTCACGCTGAAAAACCGCGTTATTATTTCGCCGCTTTGCCAGTACAGCGCGCTCGATGGCACGGCCTCGCCCTGGCATTGGCAGCATGCGGGCTCCTTCGCGCTTTCCGGCGCGGGGCTTTGCATTCTCGAGGCGACGGCGGTGAGCGCGGCGGGCCGCATCTCGCCGCGATGTCTCGGCCTTTATTCGGACGCCAACGAAGCCGCGTTGAAAAAACTCATCGGCGACATCCGCAACTTCTCGGCGACGCCCATGGGCATCCAGCTCGACCACGCCGGACGCAAGGCGGCGACAAGGCCGACGTGGGAGCTTTTCAAAGGGCCCTATATTTCCCAGGCCGATGGCGGCTGGGAACCCGAGGGGCCGTCTCCGGAGGCGTTTACCGAGGGCTGGCGCGCGCCAAGGATGCTTGACGACGCCGGGTTGAAGCGCGTGCGCGGCGAATTTGTCGAGGCGGCGCGTCGCGCGGCCCGCTGTGGTTTCGACATGATCGAAATTCACGCGGCGCATGGCTATCTGCTGCACGAGTTCTGCTCGCCGCTGACCAATCATCGCGACGATCAATATGGCGGTTCGTTGCAAAACAGACTGCGCTTTCCCCTCGAAGTCACGCAGGCCGTGCGGGACGCGTTTCCGAAGGGTAAGCCGATCGGCGTGCGCATCACCGGCGAGGACTGGGTCGAGGGCGGGCTCAATCTCGACGACTGCGTCGCCTTCGCGAAAGCGTTGAAAGAGATCGGCGTGGATTACGTCACGCCCTCGGCGGGCAACGTCGCGCCCGGCATGAAACTGCCGAAGGTGGGGCCCGGCTACATGGTGCATTTTGCCGAGCGCGTGAAGCGCGAGACCGGCGTCGCGACCATGACCGTCGGGATGATTTACGAAGCCAAACAGGCTGAAGAGATCATCGCGTCGGGCAAAGCGGATATGGTGGCGATTGGCCGCGCCATCATGGACAATCCGCGCTGGCCCTGGCACGCGGCGACGGCGCTCGGCGAACGCATCGACACGCCCGTGCAATACGCGCGCTCCTCGCCGCAGCACTGGCCGGCCTATGCCCAGATACACGGGGTCGCTTTGCGCGAGGGAGAGGGCGCGATGGGACACGCGACGCGGGAGTAGCGCTGCGCCCGACCCGGCCTCGCATGCCGTTGGCGCACGGGCAGAAGGCGGAATGCGTCGGGGTTTGGCCGGCCCGGGTTTTGCCTGATGCGTCGGACCCTGCGATACAAGCGGCGTCAGGCGATTCAGCGGGCGGCACTTTGGCGGACATTATGGGCGCGAGCCCGCACACACAGACGAATGCGCGCATCGCTTCGGGCACGCCGGAATACCGTCGCACCAATATCGCGGTGTTCTCCTGCGGATTTTCCATCTTTGCGGTGCTGTATTGCACACAGCCGGTGCTGCCGCGGTTCGCGCAGGAGTTTTCGGTCGCGCCCGCGCAATCTTCGTTGGCGCTGTCGTTGACTGCGATTGTCATGGCTATCTCCATGGTTTTTGCGAGCTCGATCTCCGAAGCGCTCGGGCGCAAACCGCTGATGACCTTCGCGCTGATCTCATCGTCGCTGCTGACGCTGGCTTTGGCGTTTGCGCCGAACTGGAGTTCGATCGTGTGGCTGCGCGCGCTCAGCGGACTTGCGCTGTCGGGCGCGCCGGCTGTCACGCTCGCCTATCTCAGCGAGGAGATGGAAAAGGACGCCGTCGCCTCCGCGATCGGCATATACATTGGCGGAGGGGCGCTCGGCGGCATGAGCGGGCGGTTGCTGGCGGCGTTTCTGGCCGATTATGGATCGTGGCGCTGGGCTATGGCGGGCATCGCCGTCACCGGACTTGCGTCGGCGATTGTCTTCTGGCGCGCTTTGCCGCCGTCGCGGCATTTTTCCGCGCGTCCCCTGCGGTTTGCCGGGCTTGCGCAATCGTTCTGGCGGCAAGCGACGACGCCGGCGATCGCGCTGCTGGTGATTGAAGGCTTTATTCTGCTCGGTAGTTTCATGAACGTCTACAATTACATAGGCTTTCGTCTGCAGGGCGCGCCCTTTGGCCTCAGCCAGTCGGTCGCGGGACTGGTCTTCATCGTCTATCCCATCGGCAGTTTTGCTTCGGCCTATATGGGCCGGCTCGCGGGTCGACACGGGCGCGGAAAAATGTTGACGGCGTCGCTGGTCATCATGATTGCAGGCCTCACGATCATGATCCCCGACAATCTCGTGACGATTGCCGTTGGCCTTGCCGTGATGACCTTCGGCTTCTTTGGAGCGCACGCGATTTCCAGCGGCTGGGCGCCGGCATTGGTGGAGCGTGACAAAGCGCAGGCTTCCTCGCTTTACCTGTTGCTCTATTATATCGGTGGAGGCGTCGCCGGCTCCATCGGTGGCGTGTTCTGGGCCGCGTATGGCTGGCTGGGCGTCACGGCCTTTTCCGGCGTAATGATGTTCGCGACGCTGGGGGTAGTGATCCTTCTGGCGCGCATAGCGCCGGTCAAATAGGAAACGCGCCGATGGAATGGCGTGACGAAGGCCTCATCATCGGCTTGAAAAAGCACGGCGAAACCAGCGTTATCGTCGAGGTTTTCACGCGCGCCCATGGGCGTCATCTGGGCATCGTGCGGGGCGGGCGCTCACAAAAAATGCAGCCTTTGCTGCAGCCTGGCAACAGCGTCGATATCGTTTGGCGGGCGCGGCTGGAGGAGCATCTGGGAATGTTTGTGGTGGAGCCGACCAGACAACGCGCTTCTTCCATCATGGATTCGGGATTGGCCCTGCAAGGGATCAACCTCGCCGGGGCCTGCCTGCGGTTGCTGCCGGAACGCGATCCACATGAGGCGCTGTACGAGACGGCGCAATTGATCGCCGATCATCTCTGTGAACGCGAACTGGCGCCGGCCTTGATGGTGCGACTGGAGCTGGCGGTGCTGCAGGAACTCGGCTTTGGCCTCGATTTCGGCGAATGCGCGGCGACGGGGAGGCGCGACGACTTGATTTATGTCTCGCCGAAATCCGGCCGGGCCGTCAGCGGCGCGGCTGGAAAGCCTTATCACGATCGGATGCTTGCCTTGCCGGAGTTCGTTAAAGGCGCAGGGGACGGCAAAGCCGTGACTTCAGCCGACATTGCCGCGGGATTCGCGCTCACAGGCTATTTTCTGGAGCGGGACGTGTTTACGCCGCGCGGGCTGCCCATGCCCGAAGCGCGGCGCGCCTATCTTGCGGAAATCGCCAAACTGGCCCGCGCCTAGCGCGCGCAGACCCATCGCAATTCAGTACGGCTGACGCCATAACCTTCGTCGAGCGGCACATCAACCATCTTGCAGGAGGAGACCTCTTCCGCCGCCACAACAGCGCTGCCGCCGAAGCCATTGAAATAGACAATGCCGAGGATGAGGATGCCCAGGCAGAAGCCAAGGGTGGAGACAATTTTGATCATGGATGTCACGCTGGCTGCCTATTGCGGCGAAAACCGCCGCTATTCGAAAATCAATGGCATAGCGCGGAAATGTCTTGAGTGCGTGAACACACACGGCGCTATGTCCGGCCTGCATATGTGGTCGCCGCCGACCGCGCAAGTGCAACGCGGCAACACTTTAACAGGTTTCAAGCCCAACTTGATTGCTTCACAGACACTTCCCTGTGCGCGGACAAAAGGCGAACTTGCGGCGACTCACACGGTCGTTTAGGCCATCCCAATGGCCAGAACACCAAGCCTTCCCCCGCGCCTTCCCCCGCCTGCGGGGCCCGCGACGCCCGACCCCGTCAATTTACGCGAGGCGCTGGAGGAGCGCTACCTGGCCTATGCGCTCTCCACCATCATGGGCCGAGCCTTGCCCGACGCTCGCGACGGGCTGAAGCCGGTACATCGCCGCATTCTCTACGGCATGCAAATTCTCAAGCTCGATCCCGGCACCGCTTTCAAAAAATGCGCCAAAATCGTCGGCGACGTCATGGGCTCGTTCCATCCGCACGGCGATCAAGCGATTTACGACGCGCTGGTGCGCCTTGCGCAGGATTTTGCCTCGCGCTACCCGCTCGTCGACGGGCAGGGCAATTTCGGCAATATCGACGGCGATTCCGCCGCCGCCTATCGCTACACCGAAGCGCGCATGACCGATGTGGCGCGGCTGTTGCTGGAGGGGATCGACGAGGATTCGATCGATTTCCGCGACAATTACTCCGGCGATCAGAAAGAGCCGATCGTCCTGCCGGCCGCGCTGCCGAACCTGCTCGCCAATGGTTCGCAGGGCATAGCCGTGGGCATGGCCACCTCCATTCCGCCGCATAATCTGGCGGAACTTTGCGACGCCGCCTATTATCTGATCAGCCATCCCAAAGCTTCGTCGGAACAGCTCATGGCCTTCGTGCCGGGGCCGGATTTTCCGACCGGAGGCGTTGTCGTCGATACGCCCGATCAGATCGTCGAGACCTACAAAACCGGACGTGGCTCCTTCCGTGTGCGTTCGCGCTGGACGAAGGAGGACACGGGACGCGGCACCTGGGTCGTCGTCGTCACGGAAATTCCCTATGGCGTGCAGAAAAGCCGGCTGATCGAAAAGTTGGCCGAACTTATAAACGACAAGAAGCTGCCGCTCGTCGCGGATGTGCGCGATGAATCGGCCGAAGACGTGCGGGTCGTCATTCAGCCGCGCTCGCGCGAGGTGGACGCCGCCGTGATGATGGAAAGCCTGTTCAGGCTCTCCGAGCTTGAATCCCGCTTTCCCGTCAATGTGAACGTGCTCGTCGATGGCGTCGTGCCGCGCGTGGTTTCGCTCGCGGACGCGCTCAAGCAGTGGCTCGATCACCGGCGCGACGTGTTGCTGCGCCGTTCGCGTCATCGCCTGCGTGAAATCGAGCGCCGCCTCGAAGTGCTGTCGGGAATGCTCATCGTCTTCCTGCATCTTGACGAGGTCATCCGCATCATTCGCGAGGAGGATGAGCCCAAGGACGCGTTGAAAG
>JANYDZ010000329.1 GCA_025363375.1 Hyphomicrobiales bacterium | reverse complement strand
CGAGCGCGCGCGCCTTCTCGCCATGCGCGCCCGGCAAGGTGCTCCACAGTTCGTTGAACATCTGTTCTTGATATTCGCGCCGCGCTATCTGCCGCTCTTCCTCGCTCTTCAGGTCCATCTGCCGCCGTCGCGGCGAGCGATGCACGCCGTGGGATTGCAGGGCGTGGGCGGCGTCGATCACCCGTTCCACCGCCTCCTCGCCATAGCGCTCCTCGCAACGGGCGATGAAGGCCTTGGCGAACTTGAGATAGTCGAGAATGCCGGACGCGTCGGTGAAGGCGCGGAATGTGCCGTTGTTCTTGAAGAAATGATTATGGCCGAAGGCGGCGTGCGCGATGACGAGCGTCTGCATCGTCGCGCTGTTGCCTTCCATGATATAGGAAATGCACGGACTGGAATTGATGACGATCTCATAGGCGAGGCCCTGCATGCCCTTGCGGTAAAGCAGCTCCTGCTGGGTGAAGTTCTTCCCGAACGACCAGTGCTGGTAGAAGATCGGCATGCCGGTCGAGGCGTAGGCGTCGAGCATTTGCTCCGACGTGATGACCTCGATCTGGTTTGGATAAACGTCGAGGCCGAGTTCGCCGATGGCGATTTCCTCGACGGCGTCGTGAATGCGCTGGATCGTGTCGTAGGACCAGTCCGCGCCGGTGAAAAGCAGATCGCTCACGCAGCCCCCCCGCGCACGTTCTCGTCGCGGCTGAACAGCTCGCGGAAAACCGGATAGATGTCCTCGCGGCGGTTTACGGCCCGCTGCGCCAGACGCGGATCCTGCAATGTCTCCAGAGCGCGCCACAGGGACGAGGCGTTCGCGCCGTGCCCGGGCTCGCTGACCTCAAGATAGGCGAAATATTGCACGAGGGGCAGAATGTCCGCGCTGAGCAGATGGACCGCCGCCGCGTTGTCGCGCGGATCGTTGTCGCCGTCGGAGGCCTGCGCCACATAGATGTTCCACTGATCGCTGGAATAACGATCCCTGGCGATGTCGCGCATTTCCACCAGCGCCGAGGAAACCCGTGTGCCGCCGCTCTCCGTCGAGTGGAAAAATGTGTCCTCGTCGACCTCCTTGGCCTCGTCCGTGTGGCGGATGAAGACAATGTCGACCTTCTTGTAACGCTTGTTGAGAAAGACGTAGAGCAACATGAAGAAACGTTTGGCCACGTCCTTCATATGCTCGCTCATGGAGGCCGACACGTCCATGACGCAGAACATGACGGCCTGCGCCGTGGGCTTGGGCAACGGCTCGAAGCGTCGGTAGCGGATGTCGATGGGATCTATATAGGCGATGGCGCGCGAACGCCGCCGCATCTGCTCAAGCAATTCACGCAGCGCCTCGATCCTGTCGGGATCGGCGTGTTCGGCATCGGCGCGGGCCAGTTCGTCTTCGGCGTAGGCGAGCTCTTCGGTCTTTGGGCGCCGAAGCGCGATGCGCCGCGACAGGGAATTGCGCATGGTGCGCGAAACCGAAATGCTCGAGGGCGAGCCGGAGGTGGAAAACCCGGCGCGGCGAATGCCTTCCGTTTCGGTCGTGCTGAGTTTACGGCGTTCAAGGTCCGGCAGTTCCAGGTCCTCGAGAAAGAAATTCAGGAACTCCTCCGCCGAAAGCGCGATCTGATATTCATCTTCGCTCTTGCCTTTCCCCGCGCCCGCGCCGCCGCCGCCGCCTCCGCCGCCGTTTGGACGCTTCACCCGGTCGCCTTCGACAAAGTCCTTGTTGCCGGGATACACGGGTTGATGCAGGCCGTCGCCGCCGAGATGAAAGTGCGGCTCGTCGATGCCGTCGCCGGGAACGACGACCACGCCGGCGCCGTCCACTTCGCGAATGCTGCGCGACGCGCTGGCCTTGCGCACCGCCTCGCGCACGATTTTTCGCGCGCGCCGCAGAAAACGCTGTCTGTTCGGCAGGTTCTTGCCGTTCGGATTAAGCCGTCTGTCGATGATGTTCATCCAGCCGCCCTAAAATCGCGCCGCGTCGGATCAAGCCGATTGTTTGACCCGCATGTACCATTCGACAAGCCGCCTGACCTGGCGTTCGGTGTAGCCGCGCGCCTTCATGC
>JANYDZ010000308.1 GCA_025363375.1 Hyphomicrobiales bacterium | reverse complement strand
CTCTGGATCTTCGGCATTTCGTCGGCGTAGTCGATCTGGTCGCCGCCGATGCGCTTTGAAATCCACGCCTTCGGCACGCCTTGAGCATTGCGGATGCTGACGACCTCGTGCTTGAACGCGAGATAGCGCGAGGGCGTCGTGCCCGTGTTGAAATGCTGATGATACCACATGTTCGGCGGCACGATCATGGTGCCGATTTCCCAATCGTAGCGCCTGGGCTCGTCGCCCTCCGGCCACATGAGCGAATAGCCCTGGCCGCCGAGAATGATGACGTGCGCCCCGGGGCCGTGCGCGTGGCCCTTCTTGTAGGTGCCGATGGGGAATTGCGAAATGTGCGAATTCATCGAGCCCTTCGCCATGTTGAAACGGATGTGGCCGCCGCCCGCGCCGCGCTCTTTCGCCGAGATCAGCGGAATGTTCGGGGCGTCGGGCACGAAATTCGTGGTCAGCTTGAAGCCTTCCTGCTCGCCCTTGTTGGAGAAATAGTCGGGCTCGCCCGAAAACCGCTCCTTGAAATCGTGCGCCGTGTTGAACACAAAATGCGTGTCCTCGTAGAGGTTGACGACCGGCGGCGCGTTGGTGACGGAGACAAAACGCGCGGGCTCGGTTCCCGAACCGTTGAAATGCTGGTGCCAGCAGTTGAGCGGAATGGCGAACAGCGCGCCGTCCTTCCATTCGAATGTGATGCGCGCGCCCGCGTCGTTCCATACGGTCGTCGAGCCGCGCCCGCCGATGACGAGAACCATTTCCTCGAACAGCTGGCGTTGCGGCTCAAGCCTTTTGCCCGGCGCGATTTCGCAGACGTAGCAATCGTTCGAGGTGCGCGAGGCCTCGTGGTTGATATAGACGCCCTTGCCGCCGCGGCGGGCCCAGGGCTTCAATTCCACGGTGCGCAGATTCTGGATGTAATGGGCGCTGATGATGTCGAGCCCTTCGTCGCGCACCCAGCGCAGATAGGGCGTGTCCTTCTCGCTTGCGAATTTCTGCGCGAGATCGTCGGAGACGATTGCGTTCTTGGCCATGGGTTGTCCTTTCGGTTGTTGTCCTCAATGAGGCGCGGCGGTTTTCGCGTCCGCGGCGGCGCCTTCCGGCAACGCCACGCATTTGTTCGGGTCCATGCGGAGGTGGAGCGCGCCGCCGCGCGGCGTGGTCAACGAGGGATGCGAGCGCGCCTGCATCTGGAAGTCGTTGACCTTCACCTGGAAGTCGACGATGTCGCCTAGGAACACCTTGTTGTCAACAACGCCGGAGCAGACGTTGAGATTGCCGCCGTCCGGCGCCGGCGCCTCCGACAATTCCACGTCCTCGGGGCGGATCGAAATCGTGACCTTCGAATCTTTCGGGAGGTTGGCGAGGCTGATGGCGTTGATGTCGCCGAGCGCGCAGCGCACGCGGTAGAATTTAGTGGCCTCGTCGTAGCCAAGCACCGTCGCGTCGACAAAATTGCTGGTGCCGATGAAGTCGGCGACGAATTTGCTGGTGGGGCGGTCGTAGATGTCGGTGGGCGAACCGATCTGCACCACGCGTCCCTCGTTCATGACGGCGATCTGGTGCGACAGCGCCAGCGCCTCGCCCTGATCGTGGGTCACGTAGACCGTGGTCAGGCCGAGATCGCGCTGGATGCGCTTCAGTTCGAAGCGCATGCGGTCGCGCAATTTGGCGTCGAGGTTCGAGAGCGGCTCGTCGAGCAGCAGAAGCTCCGGCTCCATGACAAGCGCGCGGGCGAGCGCGAGGCGCTGCTGTTGACCGCCGGAAAGCTTCGTCGCGTCGCGATCCGCGAGGTGGTCGAGGCCGACGGCGTTGAGCACGCTCATCACTTTGTCCTTGATCTGCGCGCGGTTGAGTTTGTTCTTGCGCACTTCCAGCGGGAAGGCGGCGTTGGCGAACACGGTCATGTGCGGCCAGATGGCGTAGGACTGGAACACCATGCCGAAGTTGCGCCGGTTCGGCGGCACGAAAACGCTTTGCGAGGACGAATAGACGACGCGCCCGTTGACCGAGATTTCGCCCGAGGTCGGGCGCTCGAGGCCGGCGATGGAGCGCAAAGTCGTCGTCTTGCCGCAGCCCGATGGTCCCAGCAGCGTGAAGAAGCTGCCCTTTGGCACTTCAATCGACACGTCCTGCGCGGCTTTCACCGGCGGTCCTTTTTGAACTTTGTATTCGGTGTTCAACGCCTTGATGCTGAGCACTTGCCCCTCCCTGTGCCTATACTTCCTTGATGCCGAAACGCTTGCCGATCAGCTGCGCGATCACGACGAAAACAAACAACGCCGAGATCAGCATCACCCCGAAAGCCGACAATTCCACATATTGGCCGTTTTGCCAAAGTTCCCAGATGACGATGGATACCACTTCCGTGCCCGGCGAGTAGAGCAGAATCGAACTCGAAAGCTCCCGAACCGAAACGATCACAATATAAATCCAGCCGGCGATGAAGCCGGGCTTCAGCAACGGCAATACAACGCGGCGGAAGGCGCTGAACCACGAGGCCCCGCTCATGGCGGCGGATTCCTCCAGCTCCTTGTGCAACTGGATCATCGA
>JANYDZ010000300.1 GCA_025363375.1 Hyphomicrobiales bacterium | reverse complement strand
TATGGCGCGCAGCAGCTCCATATCCTCGGGCCGGTAATACCGACGCCCGCCGCCGCGCTTCATCGGCTTGATTTGTGAAAATCGCGTTTCCCAGAACCGCAGAACGTGCTGGGGCACGTCAAGTTCGTCAGCGGCCTCGCTGATCGTCCGAAAGGCGTCCACGCTTTTATCCATGCGTTGGCCTCGTCTGAAATTTGCTTCTAATCGGAAATGCCGTCAATGGCGCGTCCATCAACGCGCGCTTTCAGGATGTTCGACGGTTTGAAAACCAGAACATGCCGAGGCGTAATCGGGACTTCAACGCCTGTTTTTGGATTGCGGCCGACACGTTCTCCCTTGGCGCGCACAATGAAAGAGCCGAAGCCGGAGAGTTTCACGGTTTCACCGCGGGTCAGCGTACCGGAAATCTCGTCGAGAAAGGTTTCAACCAATTCCGCGGATTCCGAGCGTGAAAGCCCAACGCGTTGGTAGACCGCTTCCGCCAGGTCCGCGCGCGTCACTGTTTTGGCTTCTATAATTGAACTATCGGATTTGGTCATAATCGCCCCGTCACGTCCCTGGTCGCAAATTACAAATGCTATTGTAGCGTCCACGAATCCCCCCCACGCTAACGACTTTTTAACTAGACCATACCTTTACGTCAGGCAAGCTAAGCGAAAATGAGCCCCAAGGCGGGCCGGAGCCCACTTCACCAGCGTATCATCGCCGACCCCCAGGTAAATCCGCCACCCATAGCTTCAATCATAACGAGATGGCCGGGCTTGATGCGGCCGTCGGCGCAGGCGACCGCCAAAGCCAGGGGAATGGACGCAGCCGACGTATTTCCGTGTTGCGAAACGGTTTTAATTATCTTTTCCTTGGAAATGTGAAGTTTCTCGGCGGAAGCGTCGATGATCCGCTCGTTGGCCTGGTGAGGCACGAACCAGTCAAGATCGTCCGCGCCCAGGCCCGTGGCCTTGAATGAATCCGTCATAACGTCGGTCACCATGCCCACTGCGTGCCGAAAGACGTCTTTGCCGAGCATGCGCAGATGTCCAACGGTCTGGGTGCTGGAAGGGCCGCCATCCACATAAAGTTTCTCCCGATGGCGACCATCTGAACGCAAATGAGTCGCCAGCACGCCGCGGTCCGCGATTGTGCCCTCGCCCTGGCGCGCCTCCAGCACGATCGCACCCGCGCCGTCGCCAAAAAGCACGCATGTGGTGCGGTCTTTCCAGTCGAGGATTCGCGAAAAGGTTTCCGCGCCGATCACAAGCGCCCGCCTGTGCGAGCCGGAGATCAGAAACTTGTCCGCGGTCGCGACGGCGAAAACAAACCCGGAGCAAACGGCTTGCAAATCGAAGGCCACCCCCTGCCTGATTCCGAGCGCGGCCTGGACCTGGGTCGCCGTCGCGGGAAACGTCAGGTCCGGCGTCGATGTCGCCAGAACGATCAGGTCAATGTCCTGCGGGCAGCATCCCGCCGAAACAAGCGCCCTCTCGGCCGCCTTCGTCGCCAGCATTGAGGTCGTTTCGCCCTCGGCGGCGATATGGCGCGCCTTGATGCCGGTGCGCTGGAAAATCCATTCGTCGGTCGTATCGACCATTGTCGCGAGTTCGGCGTTGGTCACGCGTCGTTCCGGCAGACAGGAGCCGACGCCGATGACAGTGGATCGAAGCTTGGAAGGCATGGTCACGCGGACATCCGTTTTGAATCGTTTTCAGCGCCCGTTTCGACGACCGCCGCCGGCGCGGAGATGGCCAGTTTGGCTTCCTGCGCGTGGGCCAGCGAAACTTTGATCCTGGTTTGCAGATCGTGCCGCACCATCTCGTAGCCGAGTTCGATGGCCGCGCAAAATCCAACGGGATCGGTATTGCCGTGGCTCTTGATGACAATGCCGTCAAGGCCGAGAAACACGCCGCCCGCCGTATTGCGCGGATCGATTTTCTGTTTCACTTCCATCAGCGCCGTGCGCGCCAGCAACGCGCCCATCTGCGCGACGAACGACGCGTTAAAGGCCGCCTTAAGCACCGCGTAGGCCTGTTTCGCCGTGCCTTCGGCGGTCTTCAAGGCGATGTTCCCCGTGAAGCCCTCGGCCACCACCACATCCGTCGTGCCCTGCCCGATGTCGTCGCCCTCGACAAACCCGTGATAGCTCAGGTTCGGCAGTTTGGCCTCGCGCAAAAGACGCGCCGCCGCCTTCACCTCTTCAATGCCCTTAATCTCCTCGACGCCAACGTTGAGCAGACCGACCGTCGGCTCGGGAATATCGAACACGATCGTCGCCATGGCGGCGCCCATGATCGCGAGATCAACGTAATGCTGGGCGTCCGCGCCGATGCTGGCGCCCACGTCCAGAACAATGGACTGGCCGCGCAACGTAGGCCAGATCGCGGCAAGCGCCGGGCGATCGATCTGCGCCATCGTGCGCAGGCAGAATTTCGCCATCGCCATGAGCGCGCCCGTATTGCCGGCGGAAACCGCTACATCAGCCTCGCCCTTCTTGACCGCCTCAAGCGCCATCCACATGGACGACGAGCGTCGTCCCTGCCGCAACGCCTGACTGGGCTTGTCGCCCATTTTGATCGCGACCGGCGCATGGACAACGCGGGACGCTTTGGCCAGCGCGGGAAGCGCGTCGATCAGCGGCCGGATGATGGCTTCGTCGCCGAACAGGATGAATGCCGCGTCAGGCCGGCGCGCCAGCAATCGCGCGGCTCCCGGCACGCAGACGCTCGCGCCATTGTCGCCGCCCATGGCGTCAATCGCGATTCGAACCGGCTGCTGCATCAGGGAAAAATCTCCGGAAATTTCGACTCTGCGCCGAGGAAGGACGCGAGCGCGCGACAATAGCGTTTTGCCTTGCGAACGCAATGCCGGGATCAACCATGCGGATCAACCTGGCCAGTATCGCTAGCGGGTTCCGCCGTCCCGGTCTTTTCGCAATTGCGCCAGCGCCGCGAAGGCGGACGTCTTTTCCGGCGGCGCCTCTCCAATCGCGTCGGATGAAAAAGCCGCTTCGGGTTTGCGCGGCCAGGGATCAAGGCCCAGCGCCAGAAACTCCGTCGCAAGGGCCCCTAAATCGAAGCCGCCGTCCACCACCGGTTCGGGCGGCTCATCCGGACTGTCAATCGACAAGATGGCGACTTCCCTGCCCTTGATCTTCACCGTCTCGACTTCCTGGGGTTCGGCAAAAATCGCCTCGACGGGCTCACGGACTTCAGCCTCAAAGTCCTCCAGGGTGACAACGCAGGTCTGCACAATTCTGGCGCTCACCCACCCTGTGACGTTGAAGCGGCCCCGATTCAACAACGTAATTTCGAACCGCGCCGTGAGCGCAACGACGCCGGGAATCGCGAGGAATTCGGCGACGTCCCGACACTCGTCCGCATTGGCCTCGATCTCTACGAACGC
>JANYDZ010000291.1 GCA_025363375.1 Hyphomicrobiales bacterium | reverse complement strand
GAGGGGCACGCTCATGACGAAAAAGAATCTCTCGCGCCGCGCCTTCATCAAATCATCCGCCGCGGCCACCGGCGGCCTGATGCTGGGCTTCCACATTCCCGCCAGGGCCGCCGTGATCGGCCCCAAACCCTGGACGAAAATTCCAGATGGCGTCGAGATCAACGCCTGGCTCTCCATCGAGCCAGGCGGCCTCGTCACCATCCGCGTGCCGCACACGGAAATGGGCCAGGGCGGCCTCACCTCCGTCGCCATGCTGATCGCCGAGGAACTCGACGTCGAATGGTCGAAGATTCAATGCGTGTTCGCCGACGCCAACCGCCACGTGCGCAACAACAAGGAATACATCGTCATGAGCACGCACGGCTCGCAGCTCGTGCGTTTGCAGCATCCCCATCTCATGCAGGCGGGCGCCTCCGCGCGCGAGCGCCTGAAGGAAGCCGCGGCAAAGGCCTGGGGCGTCGAACGCGCCGCCGTCGTCGCCGCACAGGGCGTGCTGACCTGCGGCAATCACAAGGGGACCTACGCCGAATTCGCCGCCGCCGCGTCGAAAATCAAGCTCGACAAGGAGCCCGCCATCAAGACGCCCGCGCAATGGACTTTGCTCGGCAAGCCCATGCAGCGCATCGACATCCCCAACAAAGTCGACGGCAGCGCGCAATATGCCATCGATACGCGCGTGCCCGGCATGGTGTACGCCGCCGTCAAGGCGAGTCCCGCGCCATGGGGCGTTTTGAAAAGCTACAATTTCGACGCCGTCAAAAACCGCCCCGGCGTGATCGCGGCGGTGGAACTGAAGGCCGTCCCCGGCAAGCGCGATCAGCCCGACATGCAGAACGCCGTCGCAATTGTCGCGGACAGCTGGTATCGCGCCAAGACCGCGCTCGACCTTATGCCCATCGAGTGGGATTTTGGCGAGGCCGGCAAAACCAGCAGCGCGGCCTATTTCGCCGAAGGCCGCAAGCTCATGGACGCGCCCGGTCCGCTGGTGACGAAAGACGACCCCAAAGCGCGCGAGATTCTCGCGGCGTCGAAAAAGGTCGTCACCGCCGATTACGAACGCCCCTTCGAAACCCACGCGCGCATGGAGCCGATCAACGCCACCGTGCACGTACAGGCCGACCGCGTCGATGTCTGGGCGCCGACGCAAGACCAATCCTCGGCGGTCACTGTCGTCGCCGACCAGCTCGGCGTCGATCCCAAAATCGTCTTCGCGCACACCATGTTCCTTGGCGGCGGCTTTGGCGGCAACGGAGCCGGCGGCACCGGCGTCACCAGGCAGGCCGCGGAAATCTCCAGACAGGTCAAGCGTCCGGTCAAGGTGCTGTGGACGCGCGAGGAGGATCTGGCGCAGGACAAGCAGCGTCCCCTCGCCGTTGCGCGTCTCAGCGCCGCCATCGGCGACAATGGCCTGCCCACGGCCCTCGTCACCCGCGCGGCCTGGTACACGATGGACGGCGCCAACCAGTTCGGCAGCGCCACGGCGGATTACGGCATCTACAACATGGCCTACAAGTTTCCGCAGCGCCATCACGACCGCTACAACATGAAATCCCACATTCCCAGTTCGACGCATCGCGCGCCGGGCGCCAACCAGATGGGTTTCATGGCTGAATCCTTCATCGACGAGATCGCCATCGCCGGCGGCTGGAACCCGCTCGACTGGCGCATCGAAATGACGAAGGACCTGCCGGACTGGCAACTCGTGCTGAAGACGCTCAAGGAGAAATCGGGCTTCCGCACCGATCTGCCGAAAGGACAGGGCATGGGCATAGCGGTGGTCGAATCGCACGGCACCATCGCGGCTGCCTGCGCGAGCGTCAACGTCAGCAAGCGCGGCGAACTCAGCATCGAAAAAATGGTGATCGTGCTCGACGCCGGCCACGTCATCAATCCGCACGCCGCGACGGAGCAAGCCGAAAGTTCCGTCGTCTATGAAATGTCGCACGCCTGGCTGGGCGGTCTGGAGATGGAGAAGGGCCGTTTCGTCAACACCAACTTCGACACCTACAACCTCATGCGGATCAACCAGATGCCCGTGATCGAGACCTATTTCGCTTCGTCGGGCGGAACCAAATGGGGCGGCCTCGGCGAACCCGCGGGACCGCCGGCGCCCGCGGCCGTCGCCAACGCGATCTGGTACGCGACGGGAAAACGCGTCAGGTCGACGCCGCTGAAACAGCATGATCTCAGCTGGGTGTGAGGCGCACGCCCGCCGCATCCGCTCACGCAACAAGCGCGGAGGCCGGGATCGCATTGATCCCGGCCTCGTTGTTTTCCGCGCCGCGGCGCTTCCAGACGTTGCATCCTAAAACGCCGGCGGATGCGCGCGCCCGCATGGACACGCCCCGCCCGCCCGCATAAATTCGCGCGAAATTCCTTTGCGGAGACGCCCCATGTTGAAACCCGAAGACAACGAACGCCTCACCCGCGTCGGCCCCGGCACGCCCGCCGGCGAATTGTTTCGCCGCTACTGGCAGCCCGCCTGTCTCGCCTCCGAAGTGTCGAGGCCCGATGGACCGCCCGTAAAAGTGCGCCTGCTCTGCGAAGACCTGATCGCCTTCAGGGACAGCAGCGGAAAAGTCGGCCTCGTCGACGCCTATTGTCCGCACCGCCGCGCGCCGTTTTATTTCGGCCGCAACGAGGAATGCGGCATTCGTTGCTCCTATCACGGCTGGAAATTCGACGTGAACGGCGATTGCTCTGATATGCCGACGGAGCAGCCCGGTTCAAAAATGAAGGACCGCGTCAAACTCACCGCCTATCCCACGGTCGAGCGCGGCGGCGTCATCTGGACCTACATGGGCCCCAAAGACATGATGCCCGCGCCGCCGGATTACGAATGGCTGCGCGCGCCGCACACCCATTGTCACGTCTCAAAAACCTATCAGGAGTGCAATTATCTGCAGGCGCTCGAAGGCGGCCTCGACACCGCCCATTCCTCATACGCGCACAACAACGACATCGCCATCAAAACGCAAATGCGCCAGATTGACCGCGCGCCGCGCCTGGACGTGGATACGACGGACTACGGCTATTCCTACGTGTCGCACCGCAATCTCGGCGACGGCAATTTTTACGTGCGTCTCTATCACTACGTCATGCCGGCCCAGCAGATGCGCGGCGGCATTCACAAATTCGACGGCAAGCGCAAGGAATTTCCCGTCGTCGACGGCCATATCTGGGCGCCCATCGACGACGGGCAAACCCACGTCTACAACTGGCACCACGGCTACGACATGAACGTGCCGCTGACGCGCGAACATATCGACGAGGCCGAAACCTTTTACGGCCGCGGCCCCAACGACATGATCCCCGGCACCTTTCGTCTGAAGAAAAACAAGAGCAACGATTACGGCCTCGACCGCGAGTTGCAGCGCACGAAGGTCTTCACCGGCATCACCGGCATCAACACGCAGGATTTCGCCTTGCAGGAAGGCATGGGCCCCATCAGCGACCGCTCGAAGGAGCACCTGGGCTCAACCGACCGCGCCATCGTCACGTTGCGGCGCCTGCTGCTGGAGGCGACCTACGACATCGCCGCGGGCAAACGCCCGCGCGGCTCGGACCCGAAGTCGCACAACAACATGCGCCCCTTCGACAATTTTGTGAAAGCGGGCGACGACTGGCGCGAAATTTTCAAGGATCATATCACCGCGAAGTTTTAGGGGGCACAAAACCCTTCTCCACAAATATTCTTTCCTGTTTTCTCGCATGGGCGTTTGATGACTAAACCCGAACTTTCCAAATCTTAAAAGCGAGAATATCTTACCGGCTATGCGGTGCTCGTTCATCGATGATCGCGAGTTATAGATTGCGCTTTGGTGAAGGATGACCTTGGGAGGGGGCTCGCCATGACCGCGTCAGAATTAAGCGGAGAATTGCATGGAACTTGGTCGCTTATAAGCAGCACCAGAAAAGTTCTCGAGACGGGGGAGATCGAAGACACATATGGCGTGGCCCCGCAGGGATATATTACATACGGCAGCGACGGCAGAATGTTGGTTTTGATCGTGCGCAACGACAGACCCAAACCAACTTCAATCGAGGCCATCTCCGACCAACAGCGTGCCGATCTGCACCGCTCAATGACCGCGTATGGTGGCACCTATACGTATGATGGAAAATCCGTTCAACACCACATAGATGTTTCTTGGAATGAAGTGTGGACGGGGACCACGATAATAAGGGACATCGAGCGTCAGGGCGATTTACTCGTTCTGACTACACGCCCAGCACCTTTTTCAGGCGATGGAAAAATGATTGTAGGAACACTGATATGGGAGAAAGTGAAGACGCCGCGTTGAAATTAATTCGCGGTCGAAGGCAAAGCCGACATGCCGGAGTTGGCGACCGACAGCGCACGTTTATCCACTGCCGACCCGATGAGTTGAACGAGGGGTGGTATGGCTGATCGATTAGACAGTCGAGTATTCTTGTTGGAACACTTGTACTATTTCGTCGCCGCAGCTGCGATCCCGGATATGCGCTTTTCTTGCTCTGCGCCCCCGTCAGCCGCCGCCGGCAATCCATGGCGCGGATAGATCGCGCCTAGAACATAAGCACCGGAATTGTAGGTGAGAAAGACCTTGCCGCCCGAATCTTCCCATACGAGCGCCTTTAACGGCAGATCGAGAGCGAGGGTCGGAGCACGCAAAAAATTCGGTGTACCGGCACGAGGAGCGCCGAACACAATCACAGTGGATGCCGGCATTGAAAGACCTGCCTCCCGCGCCGCAGCTGCGTGATCAATCCGTGTGA
>JANYDZ010000286.1 GCA_025363375.1 Hyphomicrobiales bacterium | reverse complement strand
CACGCAGATATCCTACACGATGCCGTTCATCGAACTGTTCAAGCCGAAGCTGTATCTGCCCGCCCATCACGACGCCGCGCCGCCGACCTGGGTCGATCTCGGCATCGAGCCCCTGTTCGACCGCATCCGCGAAACCATGCCGGAGACGAAATTTCTCGCGCCGCTCTACCGCTCGCCGATTTGTGTTTCCACAAGCGGGGCGAACAAGGGCGCGGTGGTGTCGTTCAAGTATTAAGTCTCGTTCAGCGGTCGGCGACGGCGTGGACGGCGTCCATGCGCCTACTGCGCGCAAACCACCGGGTAAAGCGCGCCGCGCGTCGCCGCCGCGATGTCCGCCGCGCTTTGCGGCGCCGACGGTTCGGCGGCGGGTTTCAGCGCCATGCCGTTTGCGGCGAGAAACGCGCTCAGCGCGGGCGCGTCGACAAGCGGCCACGCCGATTGCGGCACGATGCCGGCGACGCGCACCGGCGTTTTGCGCGCGGCGACGATCCCCACGAACGCGCCGTTGCGGTCAAACAGGGCGCCTCCCGCCGCCTGTTCCTGCAGTGGGGCGAGAACCCGCGCGGGCTTGCCTGGCTCGACCGGCGGCAGAGCTTCGCCTTGCGCGGCCATGGCATCGGCGGCTGACGCAGCGCCGACGCGCGCGGCCTGGTAGAGCACGAGGAGGGACGCATTCGCGGCGGGGCCCGCCGGCGCCGGGATCAGCGGTTTGGCGCCCAGGCCCGGCGCCTCGAGCAGCATCAGCCCGCTGCCTTCATCCTGCTTGACGACGCGCGCCGCGCGCGCGCCGATTTTAGGCTCCACGCATCGCGCCAGCGCGGTGACGACGCGCTCCGCGCTCACCGCCACGCTGGAAGCAACGACAATGGCGCGAGGTCCCTGCGCGGCCGGAGGCGTTGCGGGCGCGGCGACCGGCGGGCGCGGCGGCGCGGCTCCCGCGGTTGCGGCGGCCGCCGCCGCGGGAAACGGCTCGTAGGCGTTGGCGACCGCGATCGACACGCGGTCGTTGCCCTTGGCGCCCGCGGGATAAATCAGCGTGTAGCCGCGCAGGAAACCCGCGCCGTTCACAACGCCGCGCGCCATGCGCGTATAATAGGCGTTTTTGCCGGTTTCGCCCGTCACAACGAAAAAATCCGGGCGCAGCAATTTGTAGACGACGCGCCGCTCCGGCGTTGAATCCTTCAGTTTGTCGAACAATTTCGCCAGATCGCCGTCGCTCTCCTTCGACTGCGCGGTTTCAAGACTGACCGCGTCGTCCGCCGCGCTCCAGCGCGAACCCGCCGCGGTGTCCGCGCGTTTGACGAGTATTTTCAGCGGCAATCCAAGCGCGGCGCCGGTGCGCGGATCGCGAATCGTCGCGAACCCCACGCGCGCTTTGACGATATTTCCCGCGGCCAGCAGCGCCTCGCGGCCTTTCGCGTCGAGGGTTCCATCGACGGGCAGCGCGGAGCGCTTTGCAAAAGCCGCGATGGCCGCGCGCGTCGCCCGCCCGAACGCCGCCCCGACGACGCCGTTGAAATCGCCCGTCCACACCAGCGCTTCCTGCAGCGCGCGGCGCTCGGCTTCCGGCAGCGCCTCAAACGCGCGTCTGGCCGCCTCGAACGCCGGATCCGCCGCCGCGGGAGCGGGCGCCTGCGGCGTCTGCGCCCGCGTGAAATTCCCGCCCGCCAGCGAAATAATCGCCGCCCCGGCCAAAGCGCGCATAAATTTGGCCTTATTCGTGATCATGATCTGCTCCCGCGGCTCGGCGGCGCCATTTTGCCAGATTGGCGTTGCGAGGGAAGTGCGAAAACGCACGGGAGCGGGGCAAAAAAATTATCCCTGTCCCGGCAAACCGTGGCAAAGTGCCGGCTTGAGCGCAAGCTCATCCAGGACAAGCCCATCCAGAACTAGCCCATGCAGGAGACGTCCGTGAATTCATTTTCCCGCATTTTAACGGCTCTGGTGGTTTCGATTGTCGCCGGACTCGCGCCGGGACATTCCGCGCGGGCGCAACAGCCGCAAAAGACTTTCGTCAACGAGGAGCTCGCGAGCGAATCCATCCGCCTCGAAGAGCGCCTGCGCAAGGAGGGCGCGGCCATTGCCGGCGCGCGCGCGCCGGCCGATTTCCTGCGCGAGGCCGCGGGCCTGCTTCAGCGCAACAATGCGCGCGCCGCCCTGCGCCCGCTCGCGGGAGCCGTCGCCGCCGCGCCGCGCGATGCAACCAACTGGCTGGCTTATTCGCGCGCGGCGTTCGTCGCGGCCAACGGCGCGAACGATTCCTACACGTTGATGGAAACCGCTGCGACCGCGGCGTTTACGGCCTATCAGCGCGCGGCGACGCGCAACGACGAAGCCGGCGCGCTCGCCTGGCTCGGCGAAATGTATTCCCGGCGCGCCAATTGGCGTCCGGCGCTGAACGCCTATCGCGCCAGCCTGGAGCGCGCCGATGTCGCCGCCGTGCGCGCCGCTTACGAGCCCATGCGCGAAAAATACGGATTTCGCGCCTTGAGCGAAAAAATCGACAGCGATTCGGCGAGTCCCCGCGCGTGCTTTCCCTTCTCCGAGCCGCTGGCGCGCGGCAAGGTTGATTTCGCGCCCTTCGTCGCGGTCGCCGGCAGCGCCAACGCCGCCATCGTCAACGACGAGCAGCAGATTTGCGTCGAAGGCCTGAAGCACGGCGAGCGCTATTCCATCGTGCTGCGTCAGGGCCTGCCCTCCGCGGTCGGCGAGAATCTGCTGAAATCCGTCGATTACCAAATCTACGTGAAGGACCGCTCGCCGCAGGTGCGCTTCACTGGCAAGAATTACGTTCTGCCGCGCGTCGGACAGGATGGCGTTCCGCTGATTTCGGTCAACACGCCGAAGGTCGCCGTGGATATCCTGCGCGTCGGCGACCGCAATCTTTTGCAGACCGTGCGCTCCCCGGATTTTCTCGCGCAGATCGGCGCGTCCCGGGCGAAAAAGCTGGTGCAGGAAACCGGCCAGAAAATCTGGTCCGGCACGCTCGACGTGCGCCAGGAGCTGAACAAGGACGTCGTCACCGCGTTTCCCGTGCAGGAGGCCGTGCCGAAAATGGAAGCCGGCGTCTACGTGATGCTGGCGCGTTCGGGCGACAAGACGGTGACCGCCAACATCCCTGTCGAGGCGCCGAAAAAGAAAAACAACGACGACGACGAGGAGAGCAACGGCGGCGGCGGCGACGAGGAGAGCGGCGTTGTGACGACGCAATGGTTCGTCGTCTCCGATCTCGGCTTGACGACGTTCACGGGCGACGACGGCGTGCATGTGCTCGTGCGCTCGCTGGCCAGCGCCGCGCCGATGGCGGGCGTGGAACTGCGGCTTGTGGCGCGCAACAACGAGATTCTCGCGGCGCGCACAACGGCCGCCGACGGCCATGTGAAATTCGATCCGGGCCTGTCGCGCGGCCTTGGCGGGATGTCGCCCGGCCTTGTCGTCGCCGGCGACGACAAGGGCGACTACAATTTCCTCGATCTCACGGGCGCGCCCTTCGATCTCACCGACCGCGGCGTGAAGGGCCGCAACGCGCCCAAGGCGCTGGAAGCCTTTGTTTACGCGGAACGCGGCGTCTATCGTTCCGGCGAGACGGTGAATGTCACGACAATGCTGCGCGACGCGCGCGGGGCCGCGGTTTCCGACATGCCGCTGACGCTGGTCGCCAAGCGTCCCGATGGCGTCGAGTACAAACGCGCGGTGGTCGCCGATCAGGGTCTTGGCGGGCGCGCCTGGTCGATTCCCTTGCTGTCCGGCGTCGCGACCGGCACCTGGCGCATGCAGGCCTTCGTCGATCCCAAGGCCGCCGCCGTCGGCGAAACCAGTTTCCTCGTCGAGGATTACGTGCCCGAGCGCGTCGACGTCGTTGTGAAGCCGCAACAGCCGAATGCGCGGCAGAAGCAAACCGTGAAAGTCGATCTTGAAGCGCGTTATCTCTACGGCGCGCCGGCGGCGGGGCTCGAAGTGACCGGCGAAGTGACGATCCGTCCCGTCGAGTCGGGCGTCATCGCGGGTTTTCCCGGCTACGAAGCGGGCCTTGCGGATGAAGAGTTTGAAAACGTCAAGAATGAGATCGAGGATCCGCCGTCGACCGACGACAAGGGCAAGGCCGTCGTTGAAATCGCCATTCCCGAAGTGAAGGCGCCGCGCCCCGTCGAGGCGAAGGTGCTGCTGCGCGTCGCCGAAGCCGGCGGCCGCGCGGTGGAGCGCGCAATGGTGATTCCGATCCTGCCCGACGCCGGCATGATCGCCGTCAAGAAGACCTTCGGCGAACTTGCGGAAGGGTCCCTCGCCACGTTCGACGTTGTAACGCTCTCGGCTTCCGGCCAGCGCGTCGCGCGGCGCAACGTGCAATGGTCGCTTTACCGCGTCACCAACAATTACCAGTGGTACAATTCCGACGGCCGCTGGGGCTACGAGCGCGTGAAGAACGCGCGCCGCGTCGCCGATGGCCGCGTCGATGTCGCCGCCGCCGATCCCGCAAAAATATCGGCGACCGTCGGCTGGGGCGCCTGGCGCCTCGATCTGAAGTCCGATGAGGGCGGCGACGCGCCGACTTCGGTCAATTTCGAAGTCGGCTGGTCCGGCGACGCGACGGCGGAAACGCCCGATCTTCTGCAGGTGACGCTCGACAAGACGAGTTATCGCGCCGGCGAACAGATGAAGGTGCGGATCGCGTCGCGCTTCGACGGCAAGGCTTCGGTCGCCATCGTCGGCGACAAGGTTAACGACCTGCGCATGCTCGATGTCAAAACCGGCGACAACGTATTGACTTTGCCGGTCAGCGCCGACTGGGGCTCGGGCGCCTATGCGGTCGCGCTGGCGCATCGCCCGCTCGATCAGGCGGCCAAACGCATGCCGGGCCGCGCGCTCGGGCTTGCCTGGTTCGGCGTCGATCAGGACGCGCGCAAACTCGAAGTGAGCATCGAAGCGCCCGCCAAAATCGAGCCGCGCCGCGCGCTGACGATTCCCGTGCGGCTCGCGGGTCTTGCGGCGGGCGAGGAAGCCTATGTGACGCTCGCCGCCGTCGATATCGGCATTCTCAATCTGACGCGCTACGAACCGCCCGATCCGACCAAACATTTCTTCGGCCAACGGCTTCTCGGCGCCGAAGTGCGCGATCTCTATGGTCTGCTCATCGACGGCATGCAGGGTTCGCGCGGCGGCATCCGTTCCGGCGGCGACGGCGGCGCGCCGATGGAAGGCGCGCGTCCCACCCAGGAGCCGTTGTCGCGCTATTCCGGCGTCGTGAAAGTCGACGCGCAAGGCGTCGCCCGCGCGACCTTCGAGATTCCCGCGTTCAACGGCGCCATGCGCGTCATGGCGGTGGCGTGGGCGAAGGGCAGGGTCGGGCAGGCCTCCATCGATGTCGTGGTGCGCGATCCCGTCATCGTGCAGGCGACCCTGCCGCGCTTTCTCGCGCTGGGCGATCAGTCGCGGTTCCATATGCAGATCGACAACGTGGAAGGGGCCGCCGGCGACTACACGATCGATCTCGACATTCGCGGCCCCGTGACGATTCCCGCCGGCGCGCTGCGCCGCGTGGTGCGGCTCAACGCCGGCGGACGCGAGTCCTTCAGCGTCCCGGTGACGGGCGCCGGCACGGGCGCGGCGACCATGGACCTCGTGCTCAGCGGACCCAACGTCAGGGCGGCGCAAAGCTTCGCGCTGAATGTGCAGAGCGGCGCGTCGGCGCTGTATCGGCGCAGCGTGCGGACCGTGGCGGCTGGCGGCACGGTGACGATTTCGGGCGATCTGCTCGGCGATTTCGTGCCGGGCACCGGCGCCGTGTCGGTCGCCGTGTCGCCGCTCGGCGGCATCGACGTGCCGGCGCTGTTGCAGGCGCTGGACCGCTATCCCTACGGTTGTTCGGAGCAAATCGTCAGCCGCGCCATGCCGCTGCTTTACGTCAACAAGCTCGCCTCGCAGGAGCTGCTGCCCATCGACGGCAAACTCGACGAGCGCGTCCGCGACGCTATCGAACGCGTGTTGACGCGGCAGGACACGAACGGCGCCATCGGTCTGTGGACGGCCTCGGGCGCGGACGATCTGTGGCTGCACGCTTTCGTCGTCGACTTTCTGACGCGGGCGCGTGAAAACAAGTTCGACGTGCCGCAACGCGCCTTCGATCAGGCGCTCGACTTCATGCGCAACGCGGTCGTCAACGCCGGCGAGTTCGACGCCGCCAAGGCGGAAGCCGTCGCCTATTCCGTCTATGTGCTGGCCCGCAACGGCCGGCCCATCATGGGAGATTTGCGCTATCTTGCGGACACCAAGCTGTCGAACTTCGCGAGCGCTCTGGCGCGCGCGCAACTTGGCGCCGCGCTGGCGTTGCTGGGCGACCGCGGCCGCGCGCAGGCGGTGTTCGCGTCGGCGAACGAGCAGCTCGGCGCCATGCAGCGCTCGCGTTTCTCCCGCGCCGACTATGGTTCGCGTTTGCGCGACAGCGCCGGCGTTCTGGCGCTGGCCTCCGAAGCGGGCATGCCGCGCGCCGATCTCGTCAAGGCCAGTCTCGCGCTCGAGGAAGAGCGCGCCACGCCGCGTTACACCAGCACGCAGGAAAACGCGTGGATGGTGCTCGCGGCCGCCGGCCTTTCGCGCGAGACGCAGAACATGGCGCTGACCGTGGACGGCGCCGCGCATCAGGGCGCCTATTACCGCAGCTGGAAGGGCCTGGCTCTTGAGGGCCGCAATGTCGTCGTCGCGAACAACGGTCAGGCGCCCGCGCAAATCGTCATCACGACATCGGGCAATCCGAGCGTGCCCGAGCCCGCGGCGGAAAATGGCTACCGCATCCAGCGCACTTTCCATCGGATGGACGGCAAGCGGGTCGAGCCCAACGCCATGAAGCAGAACGAGCGCTATGTGGTGGCGCTGAAAGTGGCTGAACTGGAGAAAGCCTACGCCAGGCTGCTGCTCGTCGATCAACTGCCGGCGGGACTCGAAATCGAGAATGCCGACATGTTCGAGGGCGGCTCCATCGAGGATCTGGCCTTTCTCAAACGCACGATCCAGCCCGAACACACCGAATACCGCGACGACCGTTTCGTCGCCGCGATCAACCGTTCGGGCGGCGATCAGGCGGAGTTTACGCTCGCCTACATCGTGCGCGCGGTGACGCCGGGCAAATACGTGCTGCCGCCCGCGACCATCGAGGACATGTACGCGCCGCAGCGCTTCGGACGCACGGCTTTCGGCGGCGTGGAGATCGCGGAGAAACCGTGATGGGCGCGCGCGCTTCGCAAACCGGTTGCGCGTTCTCAAGTTTGGCGCCGGAGATCGTCCAGGCTTCCAGGCGCCGCTTCGCCGTCGCGGCGGGCCTTACCGCGTTCATCAGCCTCGCCGTTCCCGGCGCGCTGAAGCAATACGAGCGCGCGCTGGGGCCGCTTGATGTCGCGCTGGCCTCGCACGGCTCGAACATTGTCGTCGACCGCGACGGCAAATTGCTGCGCGCGTTCACGGCGAGCGACGGCCGCTGGCGCCTTCCCGTCGCGGCGCGCGACGTCGATCCGCGTTTTTTCACGCTGCTGGAAACTTATGAAGACCGACGGTTTCGCCGTCATCGCGGCGTCGATTACCTCGCCATCGCGCGCGCCGGCGCGCAATTCGTCAAAAACGGCCGCGTCGTCTCCGGCGGCTCGACCCTGACCATGCAGGTGGCGCGCCTGCTGGAGCCGCGCGACGAGCGCACGCTCTCCGCCAAGGCGCGGCAGATGATGCGCGCGACGCAGCTCGAGGCCCGCTACGGCAAGGACGAAATCCTCGGGCTCTATCTGGCGCTCGCGCCCTATGGCGGCAATCTCGAGGGGTTGCGCGCCGCCAGCCTGTCGTATTTCGGCAAGGAGCCGAAACGCCTGTCCTGGAGCGAGGCCGCGCTGCTCGTCGCGCTGCCGCAGGCGCCCGAAGCGCGGCGGCCCGACCGCGCGCCCGAAGCCGCGCGGCGCGCGCGCGACCGCGTGCTTGAGCGCGCCCTGCGGCACGGCGTCATTGCGCCAGGCGAAACCCTGATGGCGAAAGCCGAACCGGTGCCGCGCGAGCGCAAGGCGTTCCCGTCCCTCGCCGCCCATGCGAGCGAGGCCGCGCTGAAGGCGGCGCCCGACCAGCGCGTCGCGCGCCTGACGCTCGACCATCGATTGCAGACGAGCCTTGAACAATTGGCGCGCGAGGCGGCCGAACGTCTCGGGCCGAAAATCTCGGTGGCGGTTCTGGCCGTCGACAATTCCACCGGAGAGGTGCGCGCGCATGTGGGCGGCGCGGATTATTTCTCCATCGAGCGCGCCGGGGCGCTCGATCTCACTCAGGCCATGCGTTCGCCGGGCTCGGCGCTGAAGCCGTTCATTTACGCCCTGGCGTTCGAGAACGGAATCGCCCATCCGCAGACCCTGCTGGAGGACCGCCGCGCGCGGTTCGGGCTTTACGCGCCGGAGAATTTCGATCTGCGTTTCCAGGGGCAGGTGACGGCGCGCTACGCGTTGCAGCAATCTCTCAACATGCC
This sequence comes from Hyphomicrobiales bacterium, assembly GCA_025363375.1. Taxonomy (GTDB): domain Bacteria; phylum Pseudomonadota; class Alphaproteobacteria; order Rhizobiales; family Beijerinckiaceae; genus Terripilifer. Next base: position 1,533 of record JANYDZ010000286.1, on the reverse strand, counting down.
CGCCGTCACGCTGCTCAACGAAGTGGGGCCGCAGCGCTTTCTGGCGCGGCTGAAGAACGCCGGCGCGGACATCGTGGTGGGCGGCGACGCGGCGCCCGGCCTCGCCGTCGGCCTTGGCGGGCTTGGGATCAGCCTGAGCGACCTTGTGAAACTCTACGCGGGACTGGCCCGCGGCGGACGCGTGCCCGCCCTTGTGGAGCGGGCGGACGCGGCGCGCGGCGACGCGGATCGCCGCGTCGCCGAGCCGGTCGCGGCCTGGTATGTTTTCGACGTGTTGCGCGGCGCGCCGCCGCCGGCCAACGCGACCGGCGGGCGCATCGCCTTCAAGACGGGCACCTCCTATGGCTACCGCGACGCGGTCGCGGTGGGCTTCGACAGACGCGCGACCATCGGCGTCTGGGTCGGCCGCGCCGACAACGGCGCCGTGCCGGGGCTGGTCGGCCGGCAGGTGGCCGCGCCCATCCTGTTCGACGCTTTCGCCCGGCTCGGCGGCGAGCGCGAACCGATCCCGGCGCCGCCCAACGTGTTGAACTCGACCACCGCGAACCTGCCGCCGCCCCTGCGGCATTTGCGCAAGGACGCGCCCAAAACCCTTGCCGCGGCGCTCACCAGCACCCTGAAGATCGCCTATCCGCCCGACGGCGCGCGCGTCGATCTGGGATTGGGGGCGGGGCCCTCCGACGAGACCGCGCTGTCCCTGAAAGCGCAGGGCGGCGCGCCGCCTTTTGTCTGGATGGTTAACGGCGCGCCGGTGGGCGCGCCGGAGCTTCGCCGGCAGGCCATTTGGCGCCCGGATGGCGCGGGTTTCGCGCGTGTCTCGGTCATCGACGCGAATGGCGCGACCGACAGCGTGATGGTGCGGCTCGAATAGGGGCGGCGTCATTTAGCGTTAATCAATTATTGCCAACGCACCGTCATCCGTATTATGGCTCCACATCGACTCATTTGGGGCCATTTCATGTCAGCCATCGTCCGTCGCGCCCTCCTGGGCGGCGCCGCTTCAGCTCTTGCGCTCGGTCTTGCCGGTTGCAACACCACGCAACCGCAACCGCCGGTGCAGGCCGCCGTTCCCGCGCCCCGCCGCGGAAAACCCGAGTCGAAACCCGAGTCGAAACCCGAGTCGAAACTCAAGCCGGAGGCGTCGTCCGAAGATCAGAACTACAAGGCGCTTTACGGCGACGCCCAGGGCGAGAAATTCGCTGTTCGCGCGGTGAGCCGGGGAACTTTTCCCGCTGAGTTCGCGCGCGCCGAAATCGATTACCGCACCAGCGAGCCCACGGGCTCGATCATCATCGATCCCTCCGCGCATTATCTCTATTACGTGCTCGGCGGCGGCAAGGCGATGCGCTACGGCGTCGGCGTCGGGCGCGAGGGCTTTGCCTGGTCGGGCGCGGCCACGATCAACAGCAAGCAGGAATGGCCGGACTGGTATCCGCCCAAGGAAATGATCGAGCGCCAGCCTGATCTGAAACGTTCTGTGCAAAAGCTCCAGAGCGGAGTTGGAGTCGCAGGCGGTCCGCACAACCCGCTGGG
>JANYDZ010000282.1 GCA_025363375.1 Hyphomicrobiales bacterium | reverse complement strand
ATCACCTTGCCGCCCTGTCCGATCACTTCGCGGATCTTATCGGTCGGAATGTTGATCACTTCGATGCGCGGCGCATGTTCGCCGAGCTCCGCACGTGCGCCGGAAATGGCCTTCGTCATCTCGTGCAGGATGTGAATGCGCCCGTCCTTCGCTTGGGCGAGGGCGACGCGCATGATCTCTTCGGTGATGCCGGCGATCTTGATGTCCATCTGGAGGGAGGTCACGCCTTCCGACGTTCCCGCCACCTTGAAGTCCATATCGCCAAGATGATCCTCGTCGCCGAGAATGTCGGAGAGAACCGCGAAGCGCGCGCCTTCGAGAATAAGGCCCATGGCGATACCCGCAGTCGGGCGTTTCAGCGGCACGCCAGCGTCCATCAGGGCGAGCGAAGAGCCGCACACCGTCGCCATCGACGACGAACCGTTGGATTCCGTGATCTCCGACACGACGCGGATCGTGTAGGGGAATTCCGCCGCCGTCGGCAGCATCGGGCGAATCGCGCGCCAGGCAAGTTTGCCATGGCCGATTTCGCGACGTCCGGGCGAGCCCATGCGGCCGGTTTCGCCGACGCTGTAGGGAGGGAAGTTGTAGTGAAGCAGGAAGCGCTCCTTGTAGGTGCCTTCCAGGGAATCGATGAATTGCTCGTCCTCGCCCGTGCCAAGCGTGGCGACGACCAGCGCCTGCGTTTCGCCGCGGGTAAAAATCGCCGAACCATGGGTGCGTGGGAGAACGCCAACCTGTCCGAGAATCGGACGCACCGTCTTCACGTCGCGTCCGTCGATGCGCACGCCGGTGTCGAGGATGTTGTTGCGGACGATCTTCGCCTGCAGGTCATGGAAGGCTTCGCCCACATGCTGCTTGTCGAATTTCGCGCCATCCGCGGGGAGCAGCGCGGCATTGACCTGCGCCTTGGCGGCGTCGATCGCGGCGTAACGCTGCTGCTTGACCGTGTGCTTGTAGGCCTCGCGCAGGCCGGCTTCGGCGATCTGCGCGACGGCGGCTTCCACCGCGGTCTTGTTCGGCAGCTTGAGCTCCCGCGGCTCTTTGGCGGCCTTCTCAGCGAGGCGGATGATCGCGTCGACGACGGGCTGGAAGCCGCGATGACCGGTCATGACGGCCTCGAGCATGATGGCCTCGGAAAGCTCCTTGGCTTCCGATTCCACCATCAGCACGGCGTCGGCGGTGCCGGCCATGACGAGGTCGAGGCTCGATTCCTTCATCTCGTCGATGGTCGGGTTCAGCTTCAATGAGCCGCCGATCATGCCGACGCGCGCGCCGCCGATCGGGCCCATGAAGGGAATGCCGGAAATGGTGAGCGCGGCGGAAACCGCCACCATCGAGAGGATGTCCGGGTCGTTTTCGAGATCGTGGGAGAGAACGGTGATCACGACCTGGGTGTCATGGCGGTAGCCCTCGGGAAACAAAGGGCGGATCGGGCGGTCGATCAGGCGGGAGACCAGCGTCTCCTTTTCCGAGGGGCGGCCTTCGCGCTTGAAATAGCCGCCGGGAATGCGGCCGGCGGCGAATGCCTTTTCCTGATAGTTTACGGTGAGCGGGAAAAAGTCCACGCCGGGCTTCGGCGATTTGGCGGAAACTACGGTCGCCAGCACGGTGGTCTCGCCGTAGCTCGCCCACACGGCGCCGTCAGCTTGCCGCGCAACGCGGCCGGTTTCGAGCACGAGCTTGCGCCCGGCCCAGTCAAGTTCTTCACGATGGATTGTAAACATGTCTGTCATCTTTCATGGGTCACGGAAAAGCCTGGAGCCATATGCAAGACGGCGAGACGCTGCGTTCGGGCTGCGCCCGATTCAACCAGCAACTGGGCGAGAAGCCCGTCTGGTGAAGCAGCGTCCGGCGATCCTGCCATGGCGCGGGTCTTTCCCGGCGTGAACGACAGCCCCATGCCGTCGTTCCATAAGTCAACCAGCGGTGTGCCGGAGGTTTTAGCGACGGATGCCGAGACGCTCGATGAGCGTCTTGTAACGGTTTTCATCCTGCTTCTTCACATAATCAAGAAGCTGGCGACGCAACGAGACCAGCTTCAGCAGACCACGGCGGGAATGGTTGTCCTTGACGTGGGTTTTGAAGTGCTCGGTGAGGTTGGAGATGCGTTCGGTCAGAATGGCGACCTGAACCTCGGGCGAGCCGGTATCGCCGGCCTTGTTTGCATATTCTTTCACGAGCGCGGTTTTGCGCTCAGCAGTAATCGACATCGCATGGTTCCTTGTTTTTGAGGTTGTCCGCCCGCAAGGGCCGGGCCGGGATGTCGTCCAGCGCGGTCGCCGCAAAGCAGTCCACGCCGGAGACTGTCCCGGCGCGATGGGCGGCTTATACATGAAAGCGGGGCGAACGCCAGCATAAAAGGCTTGCATAAAAGGCTTGCACAAGACCTCCGCTGCGGCGGCTCGGGCAAAAATTATCGTTCGACGATGGTGGTAGGAATATAGGCTGGCGCGGACGGCACGGCGCCGGCGACGTCCAGCAAAGATCCGCCGGGGCTCTGATTGTGATTGTTGCCCAGCGATTGGTTCGTCTGTTTGCCAATACTCTGAATGATTGGCGGAGCGCCCGAATCCGCCGCAATCTGCGCCATGCGGAAAACGGCTTCCTGATGCTTCCTTGTGCGCGATGCAAGTCCGCTTCAGCTTTCAATACGGCAGATTAAACACCCGCGACGGCGTGAGTTCTCCGCCGTTCACGGGGCCGAACGCGACCAGCACGCCGCCGCAGGCCGCGTAGGCGACGCCTTCCGCCGGCGCGTCGCGTCCGCGCAGGATCAGCGGCTGGCCACGCCGCAGGCGGGACGCCGCGTCGCGGTCCACAACAACGCAGGGCACTTCGGCGAGGCCGGTTTCGACGCTTTGCATAAAGTCGCCGGCATCGACGCCTTTGGCTTCGAGCGCGGCAAGCTCGACCGCGTCATTTTCGGTGAAAGGTCCGACGCGCGTGCGCCGCAGCGCCGTCACATGGCCAAGGCAGCCCAGATGCCGGCCCAGATCGCGCGCAATGGCGCGCACATAGGTGCCCTTGCCACAGCACGCCTCCAGCACGGCTTCATCATCGTTGAAGGCGATCAACTCAAGCGCCCTGATTGTGACGGGACGGGCGACCATTTCCACAACCGCGCCTTCGCGGGCCAAGTCATAGGCGCGCTCGCCATTGATCTTGATGGCGGAATAGACCGGCGGGGTCTGCATGATTTCGCCGGTGAAATCCGGCAACGCCGCGCGGATGTCCCGCGACCGCGGCCGCGCGTCGCTGGTGCGCGTGACCGCGCCGTCGGCGTCGTCGCTATCCGTTTCGACGCCCCATTTTACCGTGAAGCGATAAGCCTTCTCGCCATCCTGCACGAAGGGAACGGTCTTGGTGGCTTCGCCGAAGGCAATCGGCAAGAGTCCGGAGGCAAGAGGGTCGAGCGTGCCTGCGTGCCCCGCTTTCTTCGCATTGAAGATGCGCTTCAGGCGGGAGACGGCGTGGGTCGATGTAACGCCAACGGGCTTGTCGAGAACGACCCAGCCATTGACTTCTGCGCGCGTGGAGCGGCGCTGGTTCATCGTGTTTCCTTTTAATTCAAGAACGACGGCGCCGCGGCGCGCTCACGCCTTTGGCGTCGGAGCGAGGTCTTGCCGCACCTTGTCGGAATTCAACAGAGCGTCGATTTTGGCCGAATTGTCGAAAGCGGTGTCCACCTTGAATCGAATCTCGGGCGCGAATTTGAGGTTGACCTTGCGGCAAACCTCGCCGCGCAGGAATTTTTTGTGCCGGTCGAGCGCCTCGATGACGGGCTCGGCGTCCTTGCCGCCGAGCGGCATGACAAACACCGTCGCCAGCTTGAGGTCCGGCGACATCTGCACCTTCGGCACGGTGACGACGTGGGTCTCCAGCACAGGATCTGTGACCTCGTGGCGCGCCAGCAAATCCGCCATGGAATGGCGGATCAGTTCGGCGACGCGCAGCATGCGTTGCGACGGCTCGCCGCCTTTCTGATGGATTCTCGACATAACGTTCTCCAGCGCACGCGAATCACCGCGCGCCCCAATTAATGACAGTCGCCCTGATAGTCGTTGGCTCTCCCAGGCGTTCGCTTACAGCGAACGCGCGATGCTCTCCACGCGGTAACATTCGATGACGTCGCCGACGCGCATGTCGTGGTAGTTCTCGAAGTTCATGCCGCATTCCTGGCCGGCGACAACGGAGGCGACCTCGTCCTTGAAGCGCTTGAGCGTGCCAAGCTTGCCTTCGTGGATGACAACCTTGTCGCGGATGAGGCGCACGTTGGCGCCGCGCTCCACGCGGCCGTCGGCAACGCGGCAGCCGGCGATCTTGCCGATCTTCGAAATGTCGAAAATCTCCAGAATCTCCGCGTTGCCCAGCATGTCCTCGCGCAGGGTCGGCGACAGCAAGCCGGACATCGCGCCTTTCACGTCGTCCACGAGGTTGTAGATGATGTTGTAATAGCGAATTTCAATACCCGCGCGTTCAGCCGCTTCCATGGCTTCCTTGTAGGCGCGCACGTTGAAGCCGATTACGACGGCGCTCGAGGTTTCCGCCAGCGAGATATCAGATTCGCTGATGCCGCCGACGCCCGCGTGCACAATGCGCGCCACGACCTCTTCGGTGCCCAGCTTGTCGAGCGTTGCGATGATCGCCTCGACGGAGCCCTGCACGTCGCCCTTGATGACAAGCGGCACTTCCTTTCGGCCGGCCGTCTTGATCTGCGCCATCATATCGACGAGCGAGCCGCGCATCTGGCCGCCGCGCACCGCCGCCTTCTCGCGCCGCTGGCGGTCGCGATACTCCGTAAGCTCGCGCGCGCGGGCTTCGGACGGCACGACAGCGACGCGGTCGCCCGCTTCCGGCGCGCCGGAAAAGCCGAGAATTTCCACGGGCATGGACGGCCCGGCGTTGACGAGATTCGCGCCCTTGTCGTTGAGCAGGGCGCGCACTCGGCCCGATTGCAGGCCCGCGACAATGATGTCGCCGACTTTCAGAGTGCCGCGCTGCACCAGAACGGTCGCAACGGGACCGCGCCCGCGGTCAAGGCGCGCCTCGATGACGGTGCCTTCCGCCGGCAGGCCCGGATCAGCCTTGAGATCGAGCAATTCAGCCTGCAACGCGATCATTTCGAGAAGGCGTTCGAGATTGGTTTTTTTGGTCGCGGAAACTTCGACTTCAATGACGTCGCCGCCGAGGCTTTCGACCTGCACTTCGTATTGAAGCAGTTCCGTGCGCACGCGTTCGGGCTTGGCGTCGGGCTTGTCGATCTTGTTGATGGCCACGATGATCGGCACGTTCGCCGCGCGGGCGTGATTGATCGCCTCGACGGTCTGCGGCATGACGCCGTCGTCGGCGGCGACGACGAGCACGACAATGTCGGTGACTTTCGCGCCGCGCGCGCGCATCGCGGTGAAGGCCGCGTGGCCCGGCGTATCGATGAATGTCACGGGAACGCCGCCCGGCGAGGTCACCTGATAGGCTCCTATATGCTGGGTGATTCCTCCGGCTTCGCCCGACACCACATTGGCGTGGCGAAGCGCGTCGAGCAGCGAGGTCTTGCCGTGATCGACGTGGCCCATCACGGTCACCACGGGCGAACGCGGCTCGGTATCGGTCGAATCGTCGACGATATCGAACAGGCCTTCCTCGACGTCCGAGGCGGCAACGCGCTTGACGGTATGACCGAGTTCCTCGGCGATCAGTTGCGCCGTGTCGGCGTCGATCACGTCGGTGATCTTCGCCATCTGGCCCTGTTTCATCAGCAGCTTGATCACATCCACGGCGCGTTCCGACATGCGGTTTGCGAGTTCCTGGATGGTGATCGTCTCCGGAAGAACGACTTCGCGAATGAGCTTTTCCTTCGGCTGCTGGACCATGCGCCCGCTGAGGCGCTGCTGACGGCGTCGGAAGGAGGCTACTGAACGCGTGCGCTCTTCGGTCGTTTCCTCCGAGGTCGCGCTGGTGACGGTCAGGCGGCCGCGATTGCGCTGTTCGGCTCCGCGCACGGGCTTCGGCGGCAACACAACCTTGGTGGGCAGACCCGGTCTGCGAATAATGCGCTTGGCGCTTTCTTCGTCGTCCGTTTCCAGAACGCGCGCGGCGGGGCGCGCCGTTGTCGCCGGCTCGGCGACAATGGGCGCGCCCACGCCCGCGACGGTCGGCGCGCCGACGCCTGTCGGCTTGCGCGTAACCAGGGAGGGAGCCGGCTCGCCGCCGGCGAGCCGGCGCTTGGCTTCCATTTCCGTGCGTCGCTTGACGTCGGCTTCCAGCTGCCGGCGGGAATCTTCCTCGCGCTTGCGCGCTTCGGCGGCTTCCCGTTCGAAACGTTCGGCCGCTTCGCGCTCGTCGCGCAGCTTGCGGTCCACTTCCGCGCGGCGGCGATCTTCTTCCTCACGTTCGCGGGCGCCGGTCAGAGCGCGTTCGCGCGCGTCACGTTCGGCGTCGGAAAGAGTGCGCAGCACGACACCGGAGGCTGAGCGCGGCGCAGCGGGCGTCGGCGTGGCGAGGGTCGCCGATCGTGGCGCGAGGGGCGCGGCAGGCGGCGCGACAGGCGCGGCGACCGGCGCTTTTGCAACCACGGGCGCGTCGCGCTTGAGGGTTTCAACCACGGGCGCGCGGCGTTTGACGGTTTCAACGACCACCATCTTGCTGCGGCCATGCGAAAAGCTCTGCTTGACGACGTCCTTGTCGAGCGGCCGCTTTAGCGACAGCGTTTTGGGCGCTATCGTCGGTCTCTTTTCGCCTGGGTCCTTCGTTTCAGTCATACGTTTGCGATCCTGGGGCCGAGCCCGTTCGTCAGTTCAGTGCGGGCAGGGCCAAGCCGGGCCCGAGCCAAATATTCAATTCATGCGCCGTCCGGTTGGTCAGCCGCCGCCGGTTTGTCAGCAGCCAGTTCATCGGCGTTCAAGCCGCGAAATTGCGCCAGTTTGCGGCACCGCGTCAGGAAGGCGGCGGTGGCCGACCCTGGCGCGAGCGCTGCATGTATCACATGTGGCCTGCCCAATGCCAAACCCAATTGGGCGGAATCGAACAAGTTCACCTGGTCCCCCGATTCGCCCGCGGCGCGCGCCAAAACCTGACCGAGCTTGCGCCGTCCATCTTTCGCCGCGTCCGCCGCATGCACCAGCACCCGCCAGCCGTCCGCGGTGACGGCGGCCTCGACTTTTGCGAAGCCGGAAGTCACCGCGCCCGCCTTGTTGGCTAGGGAGAGCGATTGCAGCGCATCGCGTTCCAGCAGCCTGTCGAGATCGTCGACAAGCGTTGGAGCGCAACTGGCCGGTCGCTTGAATCCACGCGCAAAAGCACCCTTCTTGATAGCTTCCGCAAGCGTTTTCGCGCTCGCCGACACCCATACGCCCCGCCCGGGAAGTTTCCGCTTCAAGTCTGGCACGACCTGATCGTCAGGTCCCAGCACGAAGCGGATAAGCGTCTCCGGCGAACCGCCGCGCCGGGTCACGATGCAGGTTCGCTCCATCGTCGGCTCGTCCGCATCGCTCTGGCTCGCCAGGGTCACGTCCCGCTCCTTCAGGCCTCCGGCGCCGTCGCTGATTCCTCAACCGGGGCCGGCGCCTCGATCCACCCCGCCTTGACGCGGGCGTCCATGACGATGGCCTCGGCGTCCGCGGCGGATATTTCCAAACCATCGAGATAGCCCGCGTTTTTCACGGTTTCGCCCGCCTTGTTCTTTTCAGTCCAGCCGATCAGGTCGTCGGTGGCGCAACCGGCCAGATCCTCGATCGTCTTGACGCCGTTTTCACCGAATTTCACCAGCATCGGAGACGTCACGCCCGCCACGTCCCTCAGTTCGTCGGCAACGCCGAGTTCGACGCGGCGCGCGTCGAGTTCCGCTTCAAGGCGGCCGATATGGTCGCGAGCCCTGTTCTGAATTTCCACGGCTGTATCCTCGTCAAAGCCTTCAATGGTCGCCAGCTCCGAGGTTTCGACATAGGCGAGTTCCTCGACCGTGCGGAAACCTTCCGAGGCGAGCAACTGACCGACGGTCTCATCGACGTCGAGCGCCGCCATGAACGCTTGCGTGCGCTCATGGAATTCCTTCTGACGGCGCTCCGATTCCTCGGCTTCCGTCAGGATGTCGATGTCCCACCCGGTGAGCTGAGACGCAAGGCGCACGTTCTGGCCGCGACGGCCGATGGCGAGCGACAACTGGTCGTCGGGGACGACAACCTCGATGCGCGCGGAATCCTCGTCGAGCACCACTTTCACAACTTCCGCCGGTTGCAACGCGTTGACGATGAAAGTCGCCGCGTCGGGCGACCATGGAATAATGTCGATCTTTTCGCCCTGCAGTTCGTTGACGACGGCCTGCACGCGCGAGCCGCGCATGCTGACGCAGGCGCCCACGGGATCGATCGAGCCGTCGCGCGAAATCACCGCGATCTTGGCGCGCGAGCCCGGATCGCGCGCCACCGACTTCACCTCGATGATGCCGTCGTAAATTTCCGGCACTTCCTGCGCGAAGAGTTTCGCCATGAATTGAGGATGCGTGCGCGACAGGAAAATTTGCGGCCCGCGCTGTTCGCGCCGCACGTCGTAGACAAACGCGCGCACGCGGTCGCCTGGGCGGAACATTTCGCGCGGGATCAGTTCGTCGCGCCTGACAATGGCTTCGCCGCGGCCCAGATCGATAATGACATTGCCGTATTCCACGCGCTTGACGACGCCGTTGACGATTTCGCCGATGCGATCCTTGTAATCCTGATATTGGCGATCGCGCTCTGCGTCGCGCACCTTCTGCACGATGACCTGCTTGGCCGCCTGTGCGGGAATTCTGCCGAAGTCGAAGGGCGGCAGCGTTTCGGCGATCC
>JANYDZ010000168.1 GCA_025363375.1 Hyphomicrobiales bacterium | reverse complement strand
AACGCAGGGCGCCACCAACGTACTCGTCTATGGGGCGAACCGGCTTTCCTGGTTCTACATCCGGATGGTCGACAGTCTAGGCAACGGGTCGGTCAAGGTTCTTGCCTTGATTGACGATGCCCCGGCGCTCCAGGGGCGGGCGTTTTGTGGGCGGCCCGTGCTCGGCGGACTGGCGCGGCTGGACCTGATTGTCGAGGAATACAGAACCCACGGGGTCCAGATAGATCAGTTGATGATTGGTTATGAGCGCGCGCATCTGCCGTCCGAAAGATCCTGGAGTGAGATAACGGACCTTTGCGCGCAATGCGGCGTGGTCTGCGCGTCGTTTCCTGAACAGGTGGGCTTGAACGTGGGGCGTATGCCCGATCAGCTCAAGGTTCCGGCGAATGCCCCGCAAACGCGGGCAATCGACCTCTACTGGCGAATGAAGCGGATCGCCGATCTGTGCGTCGCCGGCTTGTTGATCGCGCTGTTGGCGCCGGTTGTCGCGTGCGTGGCTGTCCTGATCGCCATCGACATTGGCGCGCCGGTCATTTTCTGGCAACGCAGGATCGGCCAGGGCGGCGCGCCCTTCCACATCTACAAATTCCGCACGTTGCGCGCGCCCTTCGACCGCAACGGTTCGCCGATTCCCGAAGAGCGGCGGCTTTCGCGGCTGGGAGCGTTTTTGCGGCGCACGCGTCTGGATGAAATTCCGCAACTCTGGAACATCATTCGCGGCGATATGACTTTTGTCGGGCCGCGCCCCCTTTTGCCGGCGGATCAGCCGCGCGACAGCCGCCGTCGTCTTGAAGTGCCGCCGGGAATTACCGGCTGGGCCCAAATCCACGGCGGCAAAATGATTGAGCGGGAGGAAAAGGCCGCGCTCGATGAATGGTACGTGGACAATGCGTCGCTCTGGCTGGATATGCGCATCGCCCTGTCGACTTTTGTCATCATGTGCCTCGGCGATCGACGCAACGAGCAGGTTGTGAACGACGCTTTGCGGGAGACCGCTCAGGGCGTCGTGTCATTGGCGAAGGCCGACTGAACCATATCGAATCGTCCGCCGCAATGGACTTGTTTGCGCGCCGGGATATAGACTTGGCGAGGAGGCGCAATGCGATTTCTCGTCACCGGATTTGCCGGCTTTATAGGCATGCATCTCGCTCTGCGGCTGTTGCGGGACGGCCATGAAGTCGTTGGGCTGGATGGCTTTACCGATTATTACGACCCGGTTCTGAAACGCGCGCGTTTCGCCCGGCTGAAAGATTTTCCTCAATTCGCCGCGCATGAGGTCATGCTTGAGAATGGAGCCGCGATTTCCGCCATTGTGCGCGAGGCGCGGGCGGACGTCGTTGTTCATCTGGCGGCGCAGGCGGGCGTTCGTTACAGCCTTGAGCATCCGGGGAGTTACATAAACGCCAATATTGTCGGCACTTTCAATTTGCTTGAAGCCTTGCGGGCGCATCCCGCCCGGCACCTGTTGATGGCCTCGACGAGTTCGGTCTACGGCGCCAATTCGCCGCCGTTTCGCGAAACCGACCGCACGGATTATCCACTCTCGATCTATGCGGCGACAAAGAAAGCCGGCGAGGATCTGGGGCATTCCTACGCCCACCTGTTTGCTCAACCCATCACCATGCTCCGCTTTTTCACCGTGTACGGCGCCTGGTATCGACCTGACATGGCGTTGTTCAAATTCACCAAGGCCATTCTCGCCGGCGATCCCATCGATCTCTACAACAGCGGGCGCATGCGCCGCGACTTTACCTATATCGACGACGTCGTTGAGGGACTCGTGCGGCTTGTCGACAAGACGCCGGTCGCCGGCGCCGATGCCGGCTGCTCGCCGGCGGCGCCCTTCCGCGTTGTCAACATCGGCGGCGGCTCGCCAATCGACCTCGCCGACTACATTGCCGCCATTGAATCGGCGACCGGACGAAAGGCGATCAGACGCAATCTGCCGATGCAACCCGGCGACATGGTCGAGACGTTTGCCAGCCCCGAATTGATCGAGAAACTGACGGGATTCACGCCGCGCACCGTGGTCGCGACGGGAGTTGATCATTTCGTAAAATGGTATCGGGACTACTACCGGTGCTGATGGGACGGGCCAGACCCGTTCATCAGCCAACCCGCTCCGCGCCGCGGACAATGCCGAGCGATGTCGACCTTGCAATGTTTCCCCAACGTTAACAGCGACGTAGGCAATTGCTTAAGACAGTTTAGCTATGATCGAAGTCTTCGAGTGGAAAGCCGTCGGGCTATAGGGGATTTCGGCTGATGTCGATCGTGGTTATCGTCGACGATCGTGTGACAAACCGAAACATCTTTTCGCGGCTCGCCGCGTCGGTCGAGGCGGGCGTCGTTGTCCATGCGTTTGGCGATCCGGTGGAAGCGCTGGCCTGGCTGGCCGCAAACACGCCGGACCTCATCATTACCGACTATAAGATGCCGCATCTCGACGGCGCCGAATTCATTCGCAGCTACCGCGAAATCCCGGCGGCTTTCGATATACCCGTGATTGTTATCACGGTGTACGAGGAACGCAGTTTCAGGCTCCGCGCGCTCGAGGCCGGGGCCACCGACTTTTTGAATTCTCCGGTGGATCATCATGAATTTGTCACGCGCGCGCGAAATCTGTTGAAGTTGCGCCGCCAGCAATTGCTGCTTGAAAGCAAGGCGGATTCGCTGGAGAAGAAACTCGAATACAGCGAGCGTACGCGCGACTTCGACATGCGGGATTCCCGCAAACGGCTGGCCCAGGTCATCGACACCGTGCCCGTGATGATCAGCGCCGCAAACGCGGCGGGGAACGTCCTGTTCGTCAACAATCAGCAAGCTGACTTTGTGGGCGTCAGCCCGGAAGCGGTCATCAACGCGCCCGTATCCGCGCTCTTCGGCCTCGATCACGGCGCTCGAAACCACGCGCTCGACCGCGTGGTGGTGGAAACGGGCAACGCCTTGCCGCCTTACGAGGAAGAGATCGTTTCAAACGCCGGCGACAAGCATGTTTTTCTGACCACGAAATCGCCGCTCCGGGACGGTTCCGACGAAGTAACGGGGGTTCTCACCAGTTCGCAGGACATAACGGCTCGCAAGAAGACCGAAGCGCACTTGCGGCACCTGGCGCATCATGATCCCCTGACGAACCTGCCAAACCGCATATTCCTCGTCGATCGGGTGCGTCGATTGATTGCCCGGGCGCGGCGCGGCGATCAACAATTTGCGTTGCATCTGATCGACCTCGACGGATTCAAGGCCGTCAATGATCTGCTCGGACACGCAGGCGGCGACCGGTTCATTCAGACGATTGGCGACCGGTTGCGGGACACGATCCGTGAACACGACACGCTGGCGAGAATCGGGGGAGATGAGTTCGCCATTCTCCAGACACGCGTGGTCAACAGCGAGGATGCGGCGGAATTCGCCGGTCGGATTCTTGCAACCATTGAAGCCTGCTCCGGATTTGAGGGCGCTCCGCTGCGCGCCAGGGCCAGCGTGGGAATCGCCATGCATCCCGCCGACGGCGCGGACGCCGGCGAACTGTTGAAAAATGCGGACTTCGCGATGTATCGCGCCAAAGCCGCGAAAGGCCACGCGTTTTGTTTTTACGCCGCCGACATGCACGCGCGGGCGCGCAGCGAGATCGCGCTCGACGGCGAACTCGCGGGAGCCCTGGAACGCGAAGAATTCGTGCTCTACTATCAGCCGCAGATCGACCTCGCGACGGGGGGCATCCTGGGCGCCGAAGCCTTGCTGCGGTGGATGCGTCCGGGAGCGGGAATTGTCGCGCCGGGCGCTTTTCTGGGACGCGCCGAAGAGAATGGCCTTATCATCCCCATCAACGACTGGGTCCTGAAGGAAGCGTGCCGGGAAGCCAAAACCTGGCGGCGCGGCGACGGCAAGCCGCTCTGCGTCAGCGTCAATATGTCGCCGATCCAATTTCAAAAACACAATGTTCCGTTGCTTGTGGCGCGCATACTCGCCGAAAGCCGCCTCGAACCGCGCCAGCTCGATCTCGAAATTACCGAAGGCATTCTGCTGAAGGATATCGACGCGGTCGTGGGAGACCTGCGTCGATTGCTCGATCTCGGCGTCAAAATTTCCATCGACGATTTCGGCACAGGTTATTCGTCGCTGAACTACGCAAGCCGCCTGCCCGTCTCGCGCCTGAAAATTGATCAGAGTTTCGTCCGCAACCTGCAGTCCGAAACCAACGACGCGGCGGTCGTGCGCGCCATCGTGACTCTGGGCCACAGTCTTGATCTCGTGGTTCTCGCCGAAGGCGTCGAGACCGCCGAACAGCTCGCGGCGCTGCGCGCCGAAGGTTGCGACGAGGCGCAAGGCTATTATTTCGGCAAGCCCATGCCGGCGGAAGAATTTCGAAAATTGGCGGGCGTCGATCCGATCGCGCCGCGGGGAAATAAGAGTGCGACAGGCTCCAGGCGCTGAGACGCCGACCACTGGTCGGCGCCTTGCGGAACAGGCGACGGAGGCCGTGGGCCGCCTGCGCGCGGTTTTGCGCGCGCGGCCCGACAGCGAGCACGAGATATCGATCAACCGGATTGCGATGACCGCGATCATTTATCTGTGCTGGCGCGTCGCCGATGTTCTTGGATATGAACCCGCGAAGCAAACAATCGCGCAAGCGACCCCCCTCATAGGGGTGTTCATCGCCATGGGATTGTGTTTGTTCCTCCACCTGCTGTATCGCCCGGGCGTTTCACACGCGCGCCGCATCGCCGCGATGTTCGCCGACTTCGCTTTTCTATCGTGCGCGCTTTACGTCGGCGACGACGCGCTGGCGCTTTTGTACCCTATCTACATGTGGGCGATACTCGGCAATGGCTTTCGATACGGCCTGACTTATCTTGTCGCGGCCGCGGTCATAGCGGTCGCTAGTTTCCTCGTCGTCGTATTGACGACGGAGTTTTGGCGCGCCCACGTCGCCTTGTCGGTGGGTCTGATTCTCGGGTTGATTGTGATTCCCGCCTACACGGCGACGCTGATTCGCAAGCTTTCCGCGGCGACCCACGCGGCGGAAGCCGCAAGCCACTCCAAATCCATGTTTCTGGCCAGCGTCAGCCACGAGCTGCGCACGCCGTTGAACGCGATCGTTGGATTGAGCGATCTTCTGATCGAATCTCCGCTTGATACGGAACAGTCCGACATGGTTCGCACCATCGGCTGGTCAGGGCGCTCTCTTGCGTCGCTGATCAACGCGATTCTCGATGTTTCACGCATGGAAATAGGCCAACAAAAGGTAAAGACCGAAGCGATTGACCTGTGCGAATTGTTGGCCGGCGTCCGCGACATGCTGGCGGTTCAGGCAAACGCCAAATCAGTCAGGATGACGGTCTATATGGCGCCCGACGCGCCGCGCCACATTGTCGCAAGTCGCAGTCATCTGGAGGAAATTCTGATCAATCTTGGCGGCAACGCGGTCAAATTCACGCGGGACGGATATGTCCAGATATCCGTTGAGCTTTTGCCGGGGCCGGACGAGACTCCATTGTTGCGCTTTGAAGTTCGCGACACGGGCATCGGCATCCCCGAAAACGCGCGCGAACGTATATTCGAAAGGTTCTCGCAGGCGGATGAAACCATCATTGACCGCTACGGCGGCACCGGCCTCGGCCTGTCGATCGTCAAACAATTGGTCGAAGGCGGCGGCGGACGGATCGGGGTCAAAAGCGAGGTGGGCGTCGGCAGCACATTCTGGTTTGAAATGAGCTGCGCCATCGGCGGCGCGCCGGAGGAATTGGCTCTCGCCGCGCCGATCTTCGTTGTTTCGCCGGATCGACGTGTTCATGCCGAGTTCAAGACCGCATGCGCCAGGGTGGAATGTTTCGATTTGTTCGCCGATGTCGTCGCGCGGCTGGAATCCGACACCGCGCTGAAAGCGCTCACGCCCGTGATTGTCTTCGACGCACAAAGCGTCGGTCCGGATTTCGAAACCGCGATCGCGTGGTTCACCGTGAACGCGGCGTTGGAGCGCTGGCCGTTGGTCTGGCTGCGCGGCCTTGACGAGGCCATGCCCTCGCCTTCGCTCATCGGCAATGTCAGCTCGTCCATCCGACGTCCGGTCACGGCGACGCAGATTGAAGCCTCCGCCAGGATCGCGCTTTCGCTTGGCGTCAACGAGCGGCCGCGCCGCGTCAAAACCTCGGCGGTTTTTGCGCCGCTCGACATTCTGGTCGCGGAAGACAATCGGACCAACCAGCTTGTCATCCGCAAGATACTTGAAAACGCCGGACATGGCGTCACTCTCGTCGAGAATGGCGAACAGGCCCTGGAAAGCCTGAGCAAGCACAAGTTCGATCTGGTGCTGCTGGACGTAAACATGCCCGTTTTGAACGGGATTGAGACGGCGAAACTCGCCCGGTTTATCGAGATCGACCGCGAGAAGACGCCTCTTGTCGCGCTTACCGCCGACGCGACAAGGGAAACGCAAGAAAGGTGTCTTGAAGCGGGCATGGATGATTGCCTGACCAAGCCGATCGAGAATGCGCAATTGCTCGCGTGGCTTGCCCGGTTTCAGGAAGGCCGCGCGGCGCGAACGGTCGAAGTCAAGGAAGAAAAGCCGCATCCAGACGGCGACCAGCCTTCTCACGACGCCGGCCAAAGCGGGTCCATCGATCAGCGCGCTCTGGACGACCTTAAAGCACTTGGCGGCAAGGAGTTTGTCGATCAGATCGTTGGGCAGTTCGTACAGGACGCCGCTGGCGTATTGCGGGATCTGTCGAAAGCCGTCGCACAAGGCGACGCGCACGCGTTTCGCGAACATGCGCACGCCCTGCGTTCCTGCGCCGCCAATGTGGGAGCCAGAAAGGTTTACGACCTGTGTCTGGAATGGCGCGCCATTGACGCGGGCGAAGTGGCGATGCGCGGCGAAGCGCACATGCGTGAACTGGAGATCGAGTTCGAGAAGGCGCGCGCAAGCCTCGTCAACAACTGAACGGGAAGCCGGATCAACCGCGCGCCCGCTCCGCCAACGGGAACCCGCGCTTTTTTTGGCTTCCATCAATCGCGGCAGCCGGCCTCGCGCAGCTTGCGGGACTGGCGGCGGAGCTGGGCCGTTCGCATGATTTCCATTTTCCGGACGTCCGCGTCTTCAAGCGAAAGGACCGTATCGACCCATATTTCAGTGACCTGTCTCAGTTCCTGCAGGGACAATGTATTCACTTTCCGACGCACCAAATTCATCGCGTAGAGCATCGGCTGGCGGCGTCCATTCTCGGCAATGAAGTCGCGCGCCGCTTCCCGGCCTTGTCCAGGATTCGCGAGAATGTCCACAACGCCCATTTCGTGCATTTCCTCGGCGGGATAAATTTTTCCGCTGAGGATCAATTTTTCGGCCTGCGCCGCGTCGAGCTTTCGCGACAGGAAACTATAGGCTCCCATCCCTGGAAATGAATTGAACAGGACTTCGGGCAGTCCCATCTTCACGCCGCGTTCCGCGATCAACACGTTGAAGCTTATCGCCGCTTCGAACCCGCCGCCCAGCGCGTCGCCTTGCACGACTCCGATGGAAACAACCGGCACGTCGAAACCAAACGCGTTGTTGTACATGGCCTCGACGCAGCCATACGCATAAGACTTGAGCGTCACCCTGTCGCGGTTCTGAATACAGCGTTTGAACAAGGCAAGGTCGCCGCCGAGATTGAACACGCCGGGCGTGTCCGAGCAGCCGACAAAGAACTTTATGGGATTTGGACTGCCCGGCTCCCTTTCGCCGACGATCTGGTGAATCCGGCGATGCACCAGGTTGAGCTCTCGCAGCATATTCGGGGTGAAACTAGGCACGCCCTCCTGGCGCATTGAACACCAGAAAGCCCGCGTGTCCGGATCCAGCGAGACGACGACTTCCTGATACGATCCTAGATCCAGGCCCACAGGCAGGACGGGTCTGTCCTCCAACGACGAGAGATACTCAGTCTCCGAATACGTCTGGCGCAGCGTTGGCTCGTCAAAAACTGTCATTCGAATCTCATTTTCAAAGTCAATTTCACCCAATATGTCGTGTCTTCAAGTGCCTTGGACCGTCATTCATACCGGCCAAATCCACACCTTCAACCCTGCGATGGTAACAAATTTTTAACTAATTAATAGTGCCATCAAAACAATCGTTTAGCAATTGGTTAACGAAGTTGACGCGCGGCAACGTCGGGAACGGTCAAGGCCACGCCGGCGTATGGCCAAGGCTTAGTTTTCGAGTTGACCACTGCGCTCGCGCAGCGGCCGCTCCTCCATGCGCGACATCGCCGTCAACGCCAACAGAAAGCCAAGCGAACCGGCAAGAAATGTCCAGCTGAACAGATTCGCCAGATCCTTGTTGCCGAGGGCCCCGCTTGCGCCGGACGGCGAATAATCGCCGCCGATCACGATGACGCCGAAGATCGCCACGCCAAGCGCCGAGCCAAGGTTGCGCGCGAAGGTGACGAGCGAGGTCGCCGTGCCGAGTTCATGCATGGCGACGGAATTCTGAACCGAGACCGTCGTCACCGGGAACACGGCGCCAACGCCGATCGCCACCAGGGTCAACAAGATCTCGATCGTCGCCATCGAAAGGTCGCGCGGCCAGAAAAACATCGGCAGCAAAGCGGCCGCTGAAAGCCCAAGTCCGATCAACGGCACGATCTTGTAGCGGCGGACGCGCGCCATGGCGCGGCCCGCGGCCACCGCGCCAATGGTCGGGCACATCATCAACGGCAACAAAGCCAGGCCCGACTGCGAGGCGGAAAAGCCGCGAACGCTTTCGAAATAGACCGGCAGATAAACGCTGAGCGCGATATAGACCCCCATGGCCATGCCGACCGAGGCCGAACCCGTCAGGACGATCTTGTTCGACAGCAGCGTATAGGGGATGAGCGGCTCCCGCGCGGTCCGCAAGCGTTGGATGAGCAATCCGATCATGATCGCGGTTCCGGCAAACAGACCGAGAATCGGCGTTGAATTCCAGGGGTATCTGGACCCGCCCCAACTCAACGCAAGTTGAAACAGGACCGAACCCGCCACCAGCAAAAAGGCGCCGATGAAATCCAGCTGGTGCGGCCGCTCGTGACGCGGCAGGCGTTTGAGTTTCGAATCCGTCACCAGCCAGGCGAGGAGGCATAAGGGCAAATTGATCCAGAACATCCAGGACCAGTGCCACTTTTCGGCGAACCAGCCGCCAAGCACCGGGCCCATCAGGCTCGCGGTGGTCCACATGATCGAAGTGTAAACCTGATAGCGCACGCGCTCGCGCGGCGGAATAATGTCGCCGACGACGGTCATCGCGACGGACACCAGCCCTCCGCCGCCAAGCGCCTGAACAGCGCGCGCCAGCGCCAGCGTGATCATGGTCGGCGCCAGGGCGCAGAGCACGGAACCCAACGCGAAGATCGAGATCGCGACAAGCAGCATGATCCGCCGCCCGTGAATGTCGCTGAGCTTGCCGTAGAGCGGCGTCGCCGCCGTCGAGACGAGCAGATAGGCGGTGACGATCCACGGCAGATGTTCGGCGTCGCCCAGTTCGCGCGCGATGGTCGGCATGGCCGGCGCGACGATCGTCGTGTCGAGCGCGCCGGGGAACATGGCGATCATGAGCCCGGTCATGATGGTCGCGATGTCCGCGCGCGTCAGCGGCGCGGCTTTGGGCGGGGCGTTGAGGTTGTCGTCGTCCATGGGTGTTTTCATGCGGAATTCACCGCATACCATCCCCATGCCGGCGGATCACCTCTAAAAATATCGCGCCGTAGCGGGCGAATTTCGCTTCGCCGACGCCGTGCACCGAGCGCATCTCGTCCGCGTCGCGCGGACGCAACGACGCCATGTCGATGAGGCTGCGGTCGGCGAAGACGACATAGGCCGGCTGCCGCTCGGCTTTGGCGAGCTCAAGACGTTTGGCCTTCAACGCGGCGAACAGACTCTGCGCCCCGACGCTCAATCCATCGGCGGCCGGCCTGGCGACGCGCATGCGCTCTTCGGTCCGCGGCTTCTGGCCGCCGTCAATGCGCAAGGGCGCGTCCGCCTCGCCCTTCAGCACCCGCTCGCCGGTTTCCGTCAGATGCCAGCGCCCGTCGTCCTCAAGATCCTGCTCGATCATTTCCGAGGCGTGCAACTGGTGAAATATAGAGCGCCACTCGGCCGGGCTGCGGTCGGCGCCGACGCCAAACGTCTTGATCTTGTCGTGGGCGTGACGGCGGATGGAGTCCGTCGCCGTGCCGGCGAGGATATTGGCGATGTGATGCGCAAAAAAGCGCCCCGACGTGCGCAGAATCGCCGACATGACTTTTTGCGCCTCGACCTTGCCGTTGAACAACTTCATTTCGCCGCCGCACACGTCGCAATTGCCGCACGGCTTCGACGCCTCGCCAAACGCCGCCAGCAGAGTCTGCCGCCGACAGCGCGGGGTCTCGCACAGGGCGATCAAGCCCTCGAGTTTGCGCTCCTCGATGCGTTTGCGCGATGTCGGCGCCTCGCTGTCCAGAATTTGTTTTCGCCGCCAGGCTATGTCGTCCTCGCCCCAGAGGGTGAGCGTATCGGCCGGCAAACCGTCGCGGCCGGCGCGGCCGATTTCCTGATAATAGGCTTCGACGCTTTGCGGCAGGTCGGCGTGGCATACGAAGCGCACGTCGGGCTTGTCGATGCCCATGCCGAAGGCGACGGTGGCGACGACGACGACGCCGTCGGCCTGTTGAAATTCGTCCTGACGCGCGGAGCGCAATTCCTGATCCAGGCCCGCGTGATAAGCGATGGCGCGGTGGCCGATGGCGGCGAGCGCTTCGGCGATTTTCTCGGTGCGCTTGCGCGAGCCGCAATAAATAATGCCGCTGTCCCCGCGTCTTTGTTCGATGAAGGCGGCGAGTTGACGGATGGCGTTGTTCTTGCGCCGCATGGCGAGGCGCAGATTTGGCCTGTCAAACGAATGCAGGAACACATGCGGCTTGCGCGAAAAAAGCTTGTCCGCGATTTCGTTGCGCGTGGGTTCGTCGGCCGTCGCGGTCACGGCGAGCGTCTGAATGCCCCCAAGATCTTCGGCGATCTCGCGCAAAGCCAGGTACTCGGGCCTGAAATCATGGCCCCATTGGGATATGCAATGGGCTTCGTCGATGGCCAGCAGATTGGCGCCGCCGCGTTTGCAGAGATCGACGAGACCGGGCAGCGCGAAACGCTCGGGCGCGACAAACACCAGCCGCAGACGGCGCTCCACGATGGCGCGTTCGACGGACATGTTTTCCGCTCCGCCGTTCGAGGAGTTCAGCGCGCCGGCCGCGATTCCATAGCCGCGCAACTGCCGCACCTGATCGCGCATCAGCGCGATCAAAGGCGAGACGACGATGGTCAGGCCGGGCCTGCAAATGGCGGGCAATTGGTAGAGCAGCGATTTTCCGCTGCCGGTTGGCATGACCGCGAGCACGTCCTCGCCCGCGAACACGGCGTTGAGGATTTCCTCCTGCCCGGGGCGAAAAGCCTTGAAGCCGTAAACGCGCGCCAGCGCCTCGCGCGCGGCGTCGAGCTCGGGCGTTGTCGCGGCGCTGTTCATTCGAGGACGCGCGCGATTTTTACGCGCGCTTCCTTGACGACGCCGTCGTTGCGCGCGCCGCGCGGCGCCTCGATCGACACTTCTCCCACGATGCGCGCCGGGCGCGGCGACAGCAGGAAAATGCGGTCGGCGAGCGCGACGGCTTCATCGACGTCGTGGGTGACCAGCAGCGTGGTCACGGGCTTGCGCGCCACGAGCGCGGCGAGTTCGGAACGCAAATGCGCGGCCAGGGCCGCGTCGAGGGAAACAAAGGGTTCGTCGAGCACGAGCAGATCCGGCGCCGCCGCGAAAGCGCGCGCCAGCGAAACCCGCCGCGCCAGGCCGCCGGAAAGTTCTCCCGGGTAATGGCCGCGATGTTCGCTGAGGCCCAGCAACGCAAACAGCCCGTCAATCTCATGGGCGCTCGCGGCGGGCGCGGCCAGCCGCACATTGTCGAACACGCTGCGCCACGGCAGCAGGCGCGGCTCCTGAAACACAAAGCCGAGCTTGCCGCCCGCGGGGCGCATGACGTCGCCGTCATAATCGGCGTCGAGCCCGGCGATGATGCGCAGCAAGGTCGTTTTGCCGCAGCCCGATGGGCCAACGATGGCGCCGACCTCGCCGGGCTCCAGCCGGAACACGACGTTGTTCAACACTTCGAGCTTTTCGCCCGACGCGGCCAAAAATCCTTTTTGCCGGATGCTGACATCAAGCGTTTTTTGGACGCCAGCGCGTGACATGTCGTTCAAAGGGCTGCACCACAAACATTTCAATCGCCAGCATGACGGCGACAAAGGCGAAAGCATAGGCGAGGATGCGCGTCACGTCGAATAGTTGAAACGCGGTGCCGATTTCAAAGCCAACCCCGTTGGGTCGGCCCAGCAACTCCACGATCAACACGATTTTCCACACGAGGGATAGGCCCGAACGCGCGGCGGCCGCAAAGTAGGGCCCGAGTTGCGGCGCCACCACATGCCGCAGCCGCGTCGGGAACGGCATGCAATAGACCTGCGCCATTTCATCGAGCTGGCGGTCCAGCGCGCGCGCGCCTTCGCGCAGGGTCACTGTCGCATTTGGCAATTTGTTCAGCGCCACGGCGGCGACGGCGGCGGTTTCCGTCAGGCCGGCCCAGATATAGGCGAGCACGATGATCACAAGGGCGGGCAGATTGAGCAGGATCACCAGCCACGGGTCCGCGATGCGGTCCGCGGCGCGCGAGCGGCCCATCAACAGGCCGAGCGCGCAGCCGACGATCATGGCGAGCACAAACGCGGTCAGCACCCGCGCCAGCGTGGCGCCAAGGTGCAGAAACAACGCGCCGGAACGCGCCTCTTCAACGATGGCGCGCAGGACGACGAGCGGCTCCGGCAGCATCCGCGCGCCGGCAAATTGCGCGCCAACATGCCAGAGCGCAAAGAACAGCGCGAGGGAAACCAGACGCAGCGCCAATCTTAGCCCCCCGCGCCAGGGCGCCAGTAGACGCTCCTGTCGAGTTCGCGCGCCGGACCCGCGAATTCCGCGCCGCCGACATCGACAAGCACCTTGTAGAGCGTGCGCGCATCCGTTTCTTCATCGTCGAGGGAGCGGCGCGGAATTCCATCGGAAAATCGTCGGCGCAGGACGGCGAGCGCTTTATCGTCGGTCACGCCGGCGCGGGCGGAAATACGTTGCCATTCAAGCGGATCGCCGGCCAGAATGTCTTTGGCGCGCGCCGCGATCTCGAAATAGCGTTTCAACGCGGCGGCGTTTTTCGCGGCGAAAGATTGCTCGAACGCGTAACCCACCATGGCGACGGGGCCTTTGGCGCCAAGGTCGCGCTCGATATCGGACATTTCCAAAGCGCGGCGAAAATTCTTGGCCTCAAGTTCAGCGCAGATGTTCCAGTAGTTCAACACCGCGTCGAGTTCTCCCTGCTCCGCCTTCGCCGCCAGCAAAGACGGGGCGCCGTAGTTGACGTCGACGTTTTTCTTTACGTCGAAACCGCGCTGGCGCGACCATGCCTGAAGCAGCAGCCAGCTCTTGTCCAGCGCGCCGCCGACGACGCCGAGTTTGCGTCCCTTCAGGTCGTTGAAGCCGCGTAACGGGGAGTCGGCGGGCGCCATGACCGCGCCCAGCGCGCTGGTGAAGGGATGGAAAACCAGACTGCCGCCGATGGCCCGCTCACGCGCCACAAACATAACGTCCGCGACGATCAGGTCGGCGGAGCCCCCCTTGAGGCCGATTTTGCCCGCTTCGGGGCTCGCGAGCTCGGTCACAACCAGATCGAGCCGCGCCGCCTTGTCGAGCCCGCGGGCGCGGATGACATCGAGTTCCCAGGCGAAAGTGCCGGTCTTCTGCGTGGCGATGCGGATCGTGTCGGCGGCCAGCGCACCGCCCTGGGTGAGGCAAAACGCCGCAAACGCGAGCCAATGCGACGTTTTCCGCAATGAATATCCTCCCGGCCGCCATGATCTGTTAAAGACGGCTGGATTATTGTAGACCGCCATCGACTTACATAATATCCACACGCGCCGGCCTGTCACCCCGGGCGCTGCACATTTCCAATTTTGCCCTCTGGGAGGAAAGCCTGATGAAGTCGAAGACTGCTTTTGCCGCCATGATCGCCAGCCTGGTTCTGAGCGTTCCCGTTCTTGCCGCCGACGGCGATGTCGCCGCTGGCCGCACCGCCTACAATCAGTGCCGGCCCTGTCACCAGATCGGCGCCGATGCCCAGAACTCCGTCGGACCCGTGCTGAACGGCGTTTTTGGCCGTAAGGCCGGCGAATACAAGGATTATAATTATTCCGACGCCAACAAG
>JANYDZ010000150.1 GCA_025363375.1 Hyphomicrobiales bacterium | reverse complement strand
ATCTGGCGGCGCAAAGTTCCGTGGCGGATTCGGCGCGCGCGCCGTTTGAAACCTGGAATTCGAATTTCTTCGGAAGCTGCAATCTCGCCAGGTCGCTCGCGCGCCACGCGCCCGCCGCGTCTTTCATTTTCGCCAGCAGCGCGGATGTATACGGACGCGCCTTCGGGTCGGGGGACGTGACCGAGGACACGCCGGCGCAGCCGCTCAACGCCTACGGCCGCTCGAAACTGGCGGCCGAGCGGATGCTGGCCGATCTGTTGCCCCGCGCATCGCGGCTCATCGTCATGCGTCCGACCAATCACACAGGCCCCGGCCATGACGAGCGTTTCGCGTTGCCGTCTTTCGCCGCGCAAATCGCGCGCATCGAGGCAGGGCTGGCGCCGCCGACGCTGCGCATTGGCAATCTCGACGTGGCGCGCGATTTTCTCGACGTCGACGACGTCGTCGACGCCTATCTCGCGGTGATCGGCGCCGGCGAGGCGCTGCCGCTTCGCGCCACCTACAATATCGGTTCAGGGCGCCCGATTGTCCTGCGCGCCTTGCTCGACAAGATGCGCGCCCAGGCGCGCGTGCCCGTCGAGGTGAAAGTCGATCCCGCGCGCTACCGGGACGCGGATTTTCCGAGGACTTGCGTGATTGCGAACAGATTGTCGCAGGCGACCGGATGGAGCCCGCGCCGCAGCCTTGACGGCACGATCGCGCGCATGCTCGATTTCTGGCGCGAGCGCTGTCGGGGGGATGCCGCGGGCCGGTAACGCGCCCCCCGGTCCGATGCAATCACGCCGCGCGGCGCTTGTGCGCCCCGTCGAAATGCGGCGCGACTTCGCTCATGAATCGCTGCATTTCGTCCTTGGTCTGCTGGTGATCCTTCAGGCCGACGTTGAAATAGAGAATGACTTCTTCAACGCCGGAAGCCTCGATCTTTTTCAAGGTGTCGATGATGTGGGCGGTGTTGCCGATTAGCACGGAATTGGTCGTCAAATTCTCCGGCTGGATGTTTTGCAACCGCTTCACCATCTCGATGAAATAACGATAGCTCGGGGGGCAATTGTCGGGGTCGCCGGGCAGGGCGGCGATGACGCATTCTTTATAGTAGCGGATTTGCCGGGCGCGGGCGGCGGCGTCTTCCTTCGCATTGTCCGCAAAATGGATGAAGTAGCTGCACATCAGCTTTTTGCGGGGATTGCCGTGTTTCGCGCAGGCCTCGCTGTAGAGCTTGTTCACGTCGGCCATGCTGCCGAATGTCATGACGGCGGCGAAGGGCGCGACGATGAGCCCGTAGCCGAGGCGGCCAGCCATTTCGATCGAGGGCTGCGAGAACGAGGCCACATAGGCCGACATGGGTTTTTGCAGCGGCTGCGGCGTGATCATGATGTCTTCGAATTGATAGTGTTTGCCCTTGTGGCTGACGGGCTCCGTCGCGTTCCAGAGCTTGTGCAGAATTTCCATTCCCTCTTCGAAAAGGGGCTGGTTTTCGCGGAAATTGCCGCCGAAGGGAATATATTCTCGCTCGTCGTAACCACGGCCCGCCGCGAAATCAACACGCCCGCCGCTGATCAAATCCAGCGTCGCCCATTGCTCGGCGACGCGAATGGGATGGTGCAGGGGCAGCACCGTGACAGCCGGCGCAAGGCGAATGTGTTTGCTGCGCGCGGCGAGGAAGGCCAGCAGCATTTCCGGCGATGAATTCACGCCGAGCGTGGAGAAATGGTGCTCGCCGATCCACGCCGAATGGTAGCCGAGCTGGTCGGCGTAAAGGGCCTCGTCGAGAATGTGGCTGACGAAGGTATTGGGGGTCCGCGCGTTGTTCTCGTAGTGGTTGTCGCTGAGCGTGAAATAGCCGAAATCCATGGGGTCCTCCTCCGGGGCGATTTCGCTGACTTAGCCAAGCCGATTGCCTTTTGTCAAATCTATTTGCTAATATGCAATGGAAAGCGAGATCTGGCTTATGGATGAATTGGTCGCCACGAAGCGCCGGGGCATACAATCGGTGGAGATCGGCCTCGGCGTTCTGACGGCTTTGGCGGGTTGTCGGGGCCCGGCGACGCTCTCGGCCATCGCCGCCGCGGCAGGCCTTTCGGCGAGCCAGACGCATCGCTATCTCGCCAGCCTGATGGCGGCGGGGATGGCCAAACAGGAAGCGCGCACGGGGTTGTACGACCTTGATTCCGGCGCCATCCGCATCGGCCTTGCCGCGCTCGCCCGGCTGGACGTGTTCGTGGGCGCCGACGCCGCCCTGCGCGACTATGCGCGGGACACCGGGCGCACCTGCCTCGTCGCGGTATGGGGGGACGCGGGCGCTACCGTCGTGCGCTGGTTCCCGGGGGATCCGCCTGTCGTCACATCGCTGGCGATCGGCTCCGTGTTGCCGCTCCTGCAATCGGCCACCGGCCATGTGTTCTACGCTTTCGGCGACCGCGGGATTTTCGACGCGCGCGCCAAAGCGGAGCGCGCGGCGAGCGTGACGGCGCGCAAGATCGATCTTGCGGCGCTGCGTTCGCGGGTGCTCGCGGAACGTTGCGCGCGCGTTGACGGCGATCTCATTCCGGGTCTGCGCGTGGTCGGGGCGCCGGTGTTCGATCTTCAGGGCAGGCTCAGCATCGTCGTCACGTCGATCGCCACGTCCGCGCGGGAGCGGAGCGGCGACGCGGCGGCGGAGGCCGCCTTGCTCGCCGCGTGCCGCCATTTGACGGAATCGCTCGGCGGACGCTGGCCCGATGGCGCGGCCGACACGTTTACTTGACCCGCTTGCGCGCCTCTTCGAGGTAGCTGAGATCGACATATTTCTTCATGTCGATCGTGTCCTTCATGAAGCCGAATTCCTTCATGAATCCAAGCGCCCTCTGGGTTCCCTCGATGTTGGGCTCGAGGTTGGGATCGCGGTAATAGTCCTTCGCGTTGAACAGCCAGCTGTCAAACAGGGCCGGCGGCGCCTTGGCGAAATCGGACGCGATCTTGACGGCTTCGTCGTGGTTCTTTGGATCGGTGTACCAGCGCGTCAGCAACATGGTGTCTTCGAGCAGATCGACGACGGCGGCCTTGTTCTTCTTCAGCCAGCCGTCGCGCGCCACCCAGAAGCCGAGTTCCGTCGGCCCGATCGCGTCGCCCTGGCTGAACAGAACTTTCGCCTTGGCGTTGAGTTCGGCGTCTTCGGAGAAAGGCAGGCCGGTGGCGACGAGGTCGGCTTTCTTGTCGAGCAGCATCGCCTTCATCGCGCCAAAGGGCGCTTCCACGACGGTGTAGTCGCGTTTGTCCTCAAGGCCGGCCTTGCGCAGCATGGCGCGCATGGCGACGTCGATCGCGGCGCCGACCGAATTGATGGCGATCACCTTGCCCTTGAGATCGGCGACTTTTTCGATGCCGCTGTCGGCGCGCACGAAATAGCGGTTCGAATATTTGCCGGGCACTCCGTCCTGGAATTCGCCGGCGAAGATTCTGAGGTCGTCCAAGCCGGCGTTCAGAATGCCGAGCCCGATCGAGGCGAAATTGAGCAGGCCCACGTCGATCTCGTTCACCGCGAGCGCGGTGATCATCGGCGGCGTGCCCTGATAACGGATGGATTCGGGCTTGTAGCTTTGTCCGGCGTGTTTCGCGACGCCCTGCTTGAGGAAGAGGATCGAGGGAATGTTGGACGCCGGCACGATCCATGAAAGGCGGACCGGCAGAGGCGATTGCGCCAGCGCCTGCGCGCCGAGCAGGGCCGCCGCCGCGATGCCAGCGGAAATGAACTTGATAAGACGCATTTTGTCCTGCCGTGGCTTATGTTCGCGAACATACGTTGAACGCGAATAGATCGGGTCATCGACGCAAGGTCAATAGCGCTCGGGCGGGGCGTTCGGCGTTGTTCGGGGGCCGCTTGCGGGGACGCGGGTGGATGATGCGGGGAAGGGCGAAAAATCGGGAATATCGAGAGTTTTCGTTGCGCGTGATCCGTCAACGGGTTTCGATGCTCGAAGGATATATCCGCAACTCAACTTCAAAATCGCCTTGCCTACCGGCGCGTTGCAACCGGCGGCCAAACCCGTGAAGCCCCACTCGACCAGGGGGATATTCGCGTCGAAGCGGCTGCGGCGTTGGCGGCCGCTCAGCGCGTTCAGCGCAGGTCGAGCGCGTCAGCCAACGAGTTGACCGCTCGCACGCGCGGGCTCGCCAGCGGTTCGAGATTGAACCGTTGCGTGATCAAGCGCAGGATCGAGCCTGTTTCAAATTCCGTCGAGTCGATTTTTCCCTTGCGGGCGAAGGGCGACACCAGCAGTGTCGGCACGCGGCTGCCCGGCCCCCAAAAATCCGCGCGGGCGCCGGCGACGGGAGCCACGGGCGGCGCCACGTGATCCCAGAATCCGCCGTTTTCATCGTAGGTGATGACGAGGAGATACGAATCCTTCATGGGACTCGAGGCGAGCCATCCAGCCACGCGCGCCAGTTCGGCATCGCCATTGTCGAGGTCCGCGTAGCCGGGGTGCTGATTGAGCACGCCGTAAGGCTTGTAGAAAGTGACGGCGGGCAGTTTGCCGGACCGTATGTCGGCTTCGAGGCGTTCGGCGTCGCGCAGATGCACGGCGCGCTCGGCCAGGCCTTTTGGCGAGCCGGGATTGAAGCGCTCGTAATAGGCGAATGGCTGGTGATGCCACTGGAATCGCAGCCCTCCATTGAGGAAGCGCGTTTCCTCGTCGGTCCGCCCGGCCTTCGTTGCGAGATCGAAGCCACCGGAATACCACGCCCAGTCGATGCCTTTATCGGTCAGGCGGTCGCCAATTGTGACCTGTGTCTGCGGCGGCAACAGGACCCTGCCACCATTGTTGAGGAACACCGACTGTGTGGTGTTGACCGCGAAATCGCCGTCGGCCTTCGCGGTGATCCGATTGTCCTCGTGCAGGCCGGGCTTCGACGGGCTGGGAACCGGACGCCCGGCTCCATCGAGAATCGAGCGCTCGCCGTCCGGCGGGTTTTCCCACTTCGGCGCGCAAGCGCAAACGAGATAATGATGATTGAGGAACGATCCCCCGAGAGCGCCCATGAAGAAGCGGTCAAGAAGCGTGTTTTCGCGGGCGAGTCGCCAGAGCGCGGATTTTTCCATCGCCGCGCGCGAATAATAACCCATCGAAAATCCGGCGGCGTCGGAATAGGCCACATAGAGGTCGTTCCGGCCGCCATCAATCTGCGCGCGGTGGGTGTAGAATTGATGCACGAGATTGATGCTGTTGACGCCCGTGGTGATGCCCGGCGCGATCTTGTCGATGGCGAAGGGCGCGTTCTCACGCCGGGGAAAGGCGATCTCGCGCACTTCCTTCGGATTGTCCGAGACATCGAATGGACCGCCTGCGAAGGGCGGCGGCAAAGTCGGATAAGGAACTCCGCTTTTATCGACCTGCGGGAGAGCGCCGGCGGCGCGCGCGTTGCCCAGACCATTGGCTCCGGGGAATTCGCCAAAAATATTGTCGAATGAGCGGTTCTCCATGTAGAGAACCACGATATGCGTTAGTTTATCGACGGGCCGAGCTGTTTGCGCGAAGATCGACGACCCGCCCGCGAATAAAGCGCCAAACGCCAGCACGAGAACTTGAGCGGGAACCCGCTGCGCGCGAAGATTTTTCAGCATTTGATCAACATCCGCATGGCCTGTCCCGGGGACGCCGTTGATGAACGTCGCAGACCATTGCGGAAATCATGACATGACGGGCGCGGCCAGGATAGCGCGAATAAATTTGCGCGCGCATTATTCGTTTTCGCGCGGCCATCCGCGCGAATGATTGATGAATTGCGCGGTGATTGACGCGGTCAATTGCGCGGCGCGCAAAGCCGCGCGGACGCCGCCGCCTGGTTCCGCCCCGCATGCTGAAAAGCGTATAGGCTTTAAAGCTCCAAAACTGACCGCAAACGTCTATAAATTCCCCAAACTACTCCGGTAACGCAAATGTTCTCACTGCCGTTCCCAGGCTTGCCTGGCCCCGGCAATGGCCATCGTGCGTCTCGGGAGGCCGCCCCTCGTTTGCGCGTTCGAACCGGCGCGGTTCTGCTGGCTTGATCAAGCCTGCCCGCAAAGTGTCGCCGCAGCCTTTGCGCCGGTGGCGGTTTGGTCTAACTTGCCGCAAATGCGCCGCAAACGGCGCCAATCCTGGGAGGGGACGATGAATTTTACGCGTCGATACTGGCTGCAATCGGGCGGCGCGCTGATCGCCGGCGGCGTTGCGCCCGGCGCCGCCTTTGCGCAGGCGACGAAAGCCCCCGCGATTGGTCCGGAAATGCGCGCGCTCAGCGAATATATGGCGGGCGCCGCCGCGCGCGCGCTGCCGCCCGAAATTGTCGAACAGGCGAAATTTCACATCCTCGACACTTTCGGCGCCATTATTTCGGGAAGGGATCTGGCCTCGGGGCAGGCGGCCCTGCGTTATTTGCCGGCCTTCGCCGGCAAGGGCGACCGCACCATCATCGCGACGAAACTGACGGCCTCGGCCCTCGACGCGGCGCTCGCCAACGGGGTGATGGCGCACGGCGATGAAACCGACGATTCCCATGAGGGATCGCGCACCCATCCCGGCGCTTCCGTGGTGCCCGCGACGTTGGCGGCGGGCGAGCAGTTCGGCGTCGATGGCGAGCGCTTTTTACGCGCGGTGACGCTCGGTTACGATGTCGGCACGCGCGTCGTCATGGCCATGGGCGGCGCCTCTTATTCCTACATGAGCCACAAGAGTTCGCACGCCATTGGCGGCACGTTTGGTTCGGCGGCGGCCGCCTCCTGCGCCGCCGGCCTCGACGCGCGGCAGATGCGCTGGATGCTGGATTACACCGCGCAACAATCCTCCGGGATCGCCTCCTGGCAGCGCGACACCGACCATATCGAAAAAGCCTTCGTCTTCGCCGGCATGCCCGCGCGCAACGGAATCATGTCGGCCTTGCTGGTGAAAGCCGGCTGGAACGGCGTCGACGACGTTTTTTCCGGCGCCGATAATTTTTTCATGGCCTACGCGCCGGACGCCGACGCCAAAGCGCTCATTGACCGGCTGGGCGAGCGCTATGAGATCGCCCGCACCGACATCAAGCGCTGGACCGTCGGTTCACCGATTCAGGGGCCGCTCGACGGCGTCGACAACATCCGCAAAAAGCGCCCTTTCGAAGCCGACGAGGTGGCGAAGGTTGTGGTGCGCATGGCGCCGGAATCGGCGGGGGTTGTCGACAACCGCGATATCCCCGACATTTCCCTGCAGCACATGGTCGCGGTGATGCT
This sequence comes from Hyphomicrobiales bacterium, assembly GCA_025363375.1. Classification (GTDB taxonomy): domain Bacteria; phylum Pseudomonadota; class Alphaproteobacteria; order Rhizobiales; family Beijerinckiaceae; genus Terripilifer. Next base: position 4,360 of record JANYDZ010000150.1, on the reverse strand, counting down.
GCTCGACAAGACCGCCTCCTTCCACGCCGCCCACGATGTCGAGCGCATGAAGGACGCGGCGGTTCTGGCCCAGCGCGCCAAAGTGGAACTGGCGCGCGACGAGACCTTGCGCCCGTTCCTGCCGGTGCGCGTCGCCATTGTCGAAATCACGTTGAAGGACGGGACGAAACTGAGCGACCGCGTCGAGGCTGTGCGCGGCACCGTGCGCAACCCCATGACGAGGCCCGAGGTGATCGACAAGGTCCGCGACCTGATCGCCCCCGTGCTGGGCGCGGACAGGAGCGCGCGCCTGATCGACGCTGTGTTCGCGCTGGAGAAGGTGGCGGACGTCAGGAATCTGCGGGAGTTGTTGCAGGCTTGAAGGGACGAACACAAGCCCTTCCCCCTGCGCCGCGACTCCCCTAAAAGCGCGGCAGCAACACCGCAGCCAGAGGCCCCCATGACCGTCATTGTAGAAATCCTCGGACGTGAAATTCTCGACAGCCGGGGCAATCCCACAGTGGAGGTGGATGTCGTTCTTGAAGACGGATCCATGGGCCGCGCCGCCGTGCCTTCGGGCGCGTCCACAGGCGCTCACGAGGCGGTGGAACTGCGTGACGGCGACAAAAAACGCTTCGGCGGCAAGGGGGTTCTGAAAGCGGTGCGCAGCGTCAACCGCGAGATTTTCGAGGCCCTCGGCGGGCTCGACGCCGAAGATCAGGTGCGCATCGACGAGGCCATGATCGCGCTCGACGGCACGCCCAACAAGGCAAAACTCGGCGCCAACGCCATTCTTGGCGTGTCCCTGGCGGTCGCGAAAGCCGCGGCCTCCGCCAACCGTCTGCCGCTGTATCGCTATGTCGGGGGCACGCAGGCGCGGGTTCTGCCGGTGCCCATGATGAACATCGTCAACGGCGGCATGCACGCGGACAACCCCATCGACTTCCAGGAATTCATGATCATGCCCGTCGGCGCTCCCTCGATCAAAGAGGCGGTGCGCTGGGGCGCGGAAGTGTTTCAGGTGCTGAAGGCCGGCCTCAAGAAAGCCGGGCACAACACCAACGTCGGCGATGAAGGCGGCTTTGCGCCAAACCTGCCGTCGGCGGAAGCCGCCCTCGATTTCTGCATGAACGCGGTCAAGGAGGCCGGCTTCAAGGCGGGCAAGGACATGGTGCTCGGCCTTGACTGCGCCTCGACGGAATTTTTTAAAGCCGGCAAGTACCATTATGAAGGCGAGGGCAAGACCCGCTCGATCAGGCAGCAGGTGGACTATCTCGCCAAGCTCGTCGGCGACTATCCCATCGTTACGATAGAGGACGGCATGGCCGAGGACGATTGGGAGGGCTGGAAACTGCTCACCGACGCCATCGGGAGTAAATGCCAACTGGTCGGCGACGATCTCTTCGTCACCAACGTCAAGCGCTTGTCGGACGGCGTCAAAAAGGGCGTCGGCAATTCCATCCTGATCAAGGTCAACCAGATCGGCTCGCTCACCGAAACCCTCGCCGCCGTCGATATGGCGCACCGCGCCGGCTACACATCCGTCATGTCGCACCGTTCCGGCGAGACCGAGGATTCCACCATCGCCGATCTCGCGGTGGCGACGAATTGCGGGCAGATCAAGACGGGCTCGCTGGCACGCTCGGATCGCACCGCGAAGTACAACCAGCTCATCCGGATCGAGGAGGAGTTGGGGTCGCAGGCGCGCTACGCGGGCAGGGCGGCGCTGAAGGCGCTGGCGTAGGGCGCGCGGGCTTTGACGGCGCGCCGCCCGTTTCCTGGCGAACGCATCGCGTTTTCAGGTCGTAAATCATCGGGGCAAGCGACAGCGTGTTTTGGATCGCTCATGACCCAATGTGACGGCATGATCGTTTGCCCCGCCGGTTACCCGCTCGGGTCGAGCGACTCGGGCGGGCGTCCGGCTCACGCCGACAGATTCATAACGACGGCGCCGGAAACCGCGTCGGTGACACCCAGACCCGGTCCCAATTCCTCCAGCGTGTCGCGGAAAGTGTCGAGCGTCGCGATCATTTTGCCGCGCGCCTCGACGAGCGCTTGCGGGCTCGCCCATTCGCCGACGATGCAGTAATCACGCTCGCCGGTCTTGACGATGAAGGCGCGCGTGAGGCCGGGCCAGTTGGCTTTGCCATTGCCGTGTGCGTCGAGAAACTGCTGTTCACGTCCCGGCTTGACGCGGAATTTGACGACATTGCAGGCTGTCATGGTATTTCTCCCTGTGTGGTAGGTGGCTGTCTTGCCACGCGAATATCAACATCGCGGTGGCGATGACGAGGCTATTTCGCGGCGGATTTGGCTTTTTCTCCGGCCATGCGCAAAACTGAATCGACATCGCCCTTGAACGCGGCGAGATCGGTCTGCGTGCCGTTCAGCACGGTGCTCCAGTGGCGGACAATCGCCGACATCGCGATCGACTCGCGGATTTCGCCGTCGGTCGCGCCATTCGCCTTGGCGACGGCGGTGTGGAAATAGACGCAATAGGTGCAGGGGATCTGCGCGGCGACCGCCAGGCCGATGAGTTCCTTCACCTTGCCGCTCAATTCCGTCTTCGGATTGAGCTGGACGCTCTTGAATTCCTGCCAGGCGCCGGGAAGCCCGAATTCCGGGAATTGCCGGAAAAAACCGGGGACCAGCCCCAGCGTTTGCTCGATGTCGCGGTAGGTGGCGGCGGCGTCGGCTTTTGGGTCCTGGGCCAGCGCCGGCGCGGCGACGTGGAGCAGGGCGAAGGCGAAAGCAAGACGGATAGGGCGATAGCGCATTGACATGGCGACCTCCTGCGGGGACAATCCCCGCGCGTTTTTTGTTTACCAATCTAAAGGTAAGTTTGTCAACCAGTTGGTAAAATAATTATTGCACGGCGCGTTGCCGCGCGATAAAGGGCAGCAAGGAGCAAGCATCCCATGGCCAGGCCGCCCAGCAACGGCAATACCGCGACGCGCATTCTCGACGTCGCCGAACGGCTCGTGCAAACGCGCGGGTTCAACGCCTTCAGCTACGCCGACATCGCCGCGGCGCTGAAAGTCACCAAGGCGAGCCTGCACTATCATTTTCCCACCAAGGCCGATCTGGGCCTGCAGCTGATCGAGCGTTACGAGCGGAATTTTTTGAAGGTGCTCGGCCAGATCGACGGCGCCAACCTCGGCGACGCTGAAAAACTACGTCGTTACGTCGATATTTATAGCGGCGTATTGCGCGCCAACCGAATGTGCCTGTGCGGCATGCTCGCGGCGGAATTCGCGACCCTGCCGAAATCGTCGCAATCCGCGTTGCGGCATTTTTTCGACGCCAATGAGCGTTGGCTCGCCGCGGTGCTCGATCATGGCCGCGCCGACGGCGCGTTTCAATTCAATGGAGCTTCCGCCTGCGTGGCGCAATCGGTCGTCGCCACGCTCGAGGGAGCGCTGATGCTGGCGCGCTCCTACGGCGACGCCGCGCGGTTTGAAACAGGCGCGACGAGACTGCTCGCGGATTTGCAGGCTGGACGCGCGCGCGTCGGCTTGAGCCGCGCCACCGGCGCAGTCAACGGGTGACGGCTATTCCGGGTCTCGGGGACGGGATTTCCAGCGCCCGGGCTTCAGGATAACCGCCCACGCGGTCGTCTATTTCCGGGCCATCCCGATCAGTTTTGCGATGGCGTCCACCTGCGCCATCTGCTTCTTGATCGACGCCTCGAATTCCACCGCCCCGGCGGGCGCGGAGAGTTGCGCGGTCCCCGCGAGGCGTTGGGCTATGACGGGGTCCGTCGCGGCGGCGACAACGTCCGCGCCGACGCGGTTGCGCAGTTCCTGCGACATGCTTTTGGGGCCGAAGAGGCCGACAAGGCCTTCGAGTTCGAGCGACGGCACGCCCGACTCAATCGCCGTGGGAATGTCCGGCAGGAAGGAGACGCGCTCGCGGCTCGTCACGGCGATCACCTTGATCTTGCCGGTCTCCGCGACGGGCCGCAGGATCGCGTAGGAAGACAGGGCCACATCGAGCCGGCCTTCGCCGAGATCGCCGGCGGCGGGGACGATGTCCTTGTAGGGGACTTTCTGGATGTCGAGTCCTTCGGTCTTCACAAAACCGTCCCAGACGAGTTCGGTGATGCCCGGCACCAGCGCTGCGTTGAGCTTGCCGGGATTGGCCCGCGCGCGCGCGACAAGTTCTTTCACATTCGCTATGCCCGAGGCGGTCGGCACGGCGAGGCCGATGACCGTCGATGAATAACGCGCGATGGGCAGCAGGTCGCTCGCCAGATCATAGCGCAGATTGTCGAACTGGTAGGGATGAACTGTGAAGGAGCCGGCGGCGGCGAACATCAGGACGTGATCGTCGTTGGCGGCCATGAAAGCGGCGATCGCCACCAGCCCGTCGCCGCCGGGGC